>JABDAV010000001.1 GCA_013289015.1 Bacteroidota bacterium
TAACTCACGCAGGATTGAGACAATAAAAATTACAAATCTGCTAACCTTACAGAGACCTCATAGACAAGTTATCCGCTATCATAACGCAGGTTAAGGGCACTTTAAAGGCTGCGAAACACCGGAATCCTTACTTTAACCGCTAAGTTTTCCGTTTATATAAAATTTACAAGGCTTAAAATATGCTTTCTGTTATTTTTGCTCCGCTTTTAAGAAAATACTGTAGCACAACATGAGAAAAAAAATCATACAAGGCTTTTTACTTTTAATTCTTTGCCTTTCTCTTAATAAAATAAATGCACAGGATGATACATGGGACCTTCGCCGTTGTGTGGATTATGCTATGGCGCATAATATTACGGTGTTGCAGGCAGATGTGCAGGCCAGGCAGGCTATATTGCAAACCAAACTTTCAAAAGGGCAGTCAATGCCAACGCTTGGCTTTAATACGCAGGCAGGCTTTCAATTCGGACGTAGTATTGACCCCACTACAAACCTGTTTACCAACCAGACAACCTTTTTCCAGAGTTCCAGTTTGCAGGCAGGAATAACGCTGTTCAATTTTTTCAGCATACAAAATAATATACGTGCTTCTGCTAATGACGAAGAAGCATATAAACTTGGTGTGGGTAAAGCGAGAAATGATATTGCGCTGAATGTTGCAGCAGCTTATTTGCAAACACTGCTTTCTATTGAACAGGCAAATATTGCAAAAGTTCAGATTGACCAGACAACAGCACAATTAGACAATACAAAAAAATTAGTGCAGGCCGGAAGTATGCCTGAATTAAATGCCGCGCAACTGGAAGCGCAACTGGCAACAGACAGCAGCAATTATATATCAGCAGAAGGAACAGCCGATCAAAACAGGCTGCAGTTAATTGCATATTTAAACCTGGATGAAGCAGCATCTTTTAAAGTTGCAACTCCCGATGTTGATAAAATTCCTATCCCGCCGTTATCTGAACTGGAGCCCGCGTATGTTTATCAGCTCGCCCTGGGCACCCAGCCTTTACAACTATCAGACAGCATGCATATTATTGCGGGTGAATACGCCGTAAAAAGTGCAAGAGGGGCTATGTATCCCACATTAAGTGTATTTGGGCAGATAGGCAGTAATTATGGCAGTAACTATCTTGAACAAACCGGGTATCGGCCTTTTAATGATACTACTTTCACACATGGCGGAGATTATATTGTACAGAGTGCCAGCATTCCTACGTTTTCCAAGGTGGGTTATTTCAAACAAATCGGCAATATAAATCGCAGCCAGGCGGTTGGCCTGCAATTAAATGTTCCTATTTTAAACGGCAGGCAGTTAAAAACAAATTATGAAAGATCAAAATTGAATCTTGAGAATTTAAGGCTGCAGCTTCGTGCAGATAATCTTACACTGCAACAAAATATTTATACAGCGTACAGCAATTCCGTTTCTGCGATAGCTAAGTATAATTCATCAACAAAAGCAGTAGAAACCCAGCAATATGCCTATGACCTTGCAACGAAGCGGTACGAAATAGGCATTCTTTCCACTATTGATTATATCACCATACAAACGAATTTATTCACTGCCAAAATAAACCAGGTATCAGCCAAATATGATTACATCTTTAAAGTGAAAGTGCTTGAGTTTTATAAGGGCCAGGGCGTTCAGTTTTAAGATGAATAAATAAACTTCTACATTATGAGCAAAAAATTAAAATGGATCATCGGCATACTATTACTATTGATTGTATTGCTTGTTGTATTAAGCAAAGCAGGTGTTTTAGGTAAAGATGAAGGAATACAGGTTACAACTGAGAAAGCAGCAACGCGAAACATTACGGAAACAGTTACCGCAACCGGAAAAGTTTTTCCTGAAGTGGAAGTAAAGATCACTCCTGATATCTCCGGCCAGATAGTAGACCTTGAAGTGCAGGAAGGAGATACAGTGCACAAAGGCCAGGTGCTTGCAAAAATTTATGCTGATATATATTCATCTCAAAGAGACCAGGCAGCAGCAGTTGTAGCACAATCACAGGCGCAGGTTGTAAACTCACAGGCCCAACTGGGTGCATTAAAAGCAACACTTGATCAAACGCAGGCTGCTTATAATCGTCAGAAAACTTTGCTGGATCAAAAAGTAATTTCTCAGGCAGAGTTCGAAACGGCGCAACAGGCTTATGAATCAGCAAAGGCAAATTATCTCGCTGCGCAAAGTAGTATTAAAGCAAATGAGGCAAGCGTGCAAAATGCCACGGCCGGTTTAACGAGCGCCAATAAAGATCTGGAAAAGGCAACGCTAACTGCACCAATGGATGGTGTAGTTAGTTTATTAAGCGTGAAGAAAGGCGAACGTGTTGCGGGTAATAGTTTTAATGTGGGTACTGAACTTATGCGCGTAGCAGATCTGAGCAATATGGAAGTGCAGGTTGATGTTGGTGAAAACGATATTCCGAAAGTTAAGCTGGGTGATACAGCACTTGTTGAAGTAGATGCATTCAACAACCGCAAGTTCAAAGGCATTGTATATAAAATCGCAAATCCTGAATCAGCCAGCTCACTAACAGGATCCTCATCTTCTTCAACTTCAGTTACCAATTACACCGTACATATACATTTATTTCTTTCAAGCTACCAGGATCTTATAATAAAAAACCAGCCTTTTCCTTTTCGCCCGAACATGACTGCAAGTGCAGATATTCAAACACAAACGCATACCAGTGTTTTATCAGTTCCGCTAAATGCAGTAGCAACAAGAACCTGGAGTGATGTTCATAGTGCAGACAGTACAATAAACAAGAAATCAGTTGTAGCTGATAATTCAGGCGACAGCGATCTTATTGAAGTTGTATTTACCGTACAGCCCGACAGTAAAGTGAAAATGATACCTGTAAAAACTTCTATCCAGGACATTAATAATATTGAAATTGTAAACGGCCTTAAGGCAGATGCACAGGTAATTACAGGTCCTTATGATGTTGTAAGCAAAACATTAAAAAACGGCGACAAGGTAAAGGTTACAACTAAAGATCAACTCGTTCAAAGCTTTGCAAAAAAATAGTTGATCAGTACTTTAATAAGGCTATCTTATCCGGCATACACCTGCAGCTAAGCAATAGCTTATCTTTACGGCCTAACAATATTGCATGCAATTCGGAGTTCTCGGCAGCGGAAGCTGGGCTACAGCGCTCGCAAAAATTTTAACTACTAATGGACAAACTATTCATTGGTATGTACGCACAGCAGATACAATAAATCAGCTTACGCAGCGAAGGCATAATCCACATTATTTAAGAAATACTTTTTTTGATACAAAGCAGCTTTTGCTCAGTGATAATATCAATTATGTAATTGAATCCTGTGATGCGTTAGTCATAGCCATTCCTTCAGCTTATGTGCATCAATCGTTAAGCGCCCTGAATAAAGATGCTTTCGGCGATAGAAAAATAATATCTGCCATAAAAGGCATTCTTCCTGAAAAAAATCAACTGCTTAATGAATACCTCGAAGAGAATTTTAATGTAGATCTGAAAGATTATTTTACAGTACTCGGCCCTTGCCATGCAGAAGAAGTAGCCGCAGAAAAATTATCTTATCTTACTTTTTCCGGCCTTGATACCGGTTCGGTAAAAAAAATTGCTGCATGCTTCAACACAGAATTTATAAGAACGGAGATCAACCACGATATAATCGGCGTTCAATATGCAGCTATTCTTAAAAACATTTATGCATTAGGCGCAGGCATTGCTCATGGACTTGAGTACGGTGATAATTTCTTAAGCGTATACATTGCGAATGCTGCCAATGAAATGGTGCGTTTTTTAAAAGAAGCAAAGCACGAAGATTCAGGTGATAATTTGAATTATGCTGCATCTGTTTATTTGGGAGACTTGCTGGTAACCTGTTATTCTTTGTACAGCCGTAACCGTACACTCGGCAACATGATTGGTAAAGGTTATTCTGTAAAATCTGCGCAGCTTGAGTTAGGAATGGTGGCTGAAGGTTATAATGCAGGTAAATGTATTCATATAACCAATGAAACACTGAAAGTGAATATACCCATTGCTGATATTATTTATAAAATATTGTGGCAGCAATTACCACCGGATGAGGGCTTTAAATCAATTGAAGAAATACTGGTATAGATCGGTCATTTAATTTCAGGATCGCATTCCGTAAAAGCGATATTGAATTGTTTTAGTTCCTGCAGCACGGGCTCATATATCTCCGGCGAAACGGGTATATGCAAGCCGGATACTTTTATCTTTTCTTCCAGAATTAACCTGGCAGCAATGCCTAAAGGCAAGCCAACCGTTTTTGCCATTGCAGTACGTACACTGTCCAGGCCTTTTACCACAAGCGAAGACTTTACTGACGATCTTTTATTATTCAATTCATATTCAATTTCATGCAGCATAACGATCATGTCTTTATCATGCGGTTGCAAAGCGAGTTTTTTTTCTGCTACAAATTGCAATACATCAGCAGCGCTGCACAGGCCTTTATTAATGAGCATTTCATCATTAAGGCCTAAAAAAAATAATTGTTTTAAAGTTAGATTGGCTTCATGCATCTGAACCGCCACGCTTTCTGCAGCGCGTGTTTTAACTTCATCTACATTCAACGTGGTAAGATTCCCTTTTTCATCGATCATCATAAAATCATCGTCGGGCGAATCACCTTCATTGATCACTTCCTGCTCTGCTTTCATCAGGTCCATTAGTTGTTCCATCATGCTTTTGGCATATTCCAGGCGCGAGCTCAATAATTTGGTGAGCCATTCGCTGAAACCATGCTCTTCAAAATGAAGTTTGAAAAATTGCGATAAGCTCATGCCATCTGTTTCATACAATTTTTCTTCATCGGTTAATTTAAGGTCAACAATATTCTTCCACCCGAAACAAAAATCAGGATGCCTTAAAGTGGTGCGCATAAAAGTAGCTGTATCATCAAGTTCATATAATTTTAAATAGCTCAACGAGTCGCGGTTCAGATAATAGGCGTACCATCCTAACCCGGGAACATCTGCGCCATGACCTGCAGAGAACAACTGCTCATATTTAACTGAAATTTCCTCGCCGTTTTCTTTATATAAAGCGCCTGCTTTGCCTGCCATGATGATGTTGCGCGGGTTCCAGCTTATTTTATAATGCCAGGGATTATCATCACTTTCAGGGGCGATCAAACCGCCGCAATGTGATTTAAAGGAAACAATGTGCGCGCCGGTTTTTTTTATTGAATGAATTAGCTGCATTGCACTCATATGATCAATACCAGGATCAAGTCCCATTTCATACAGGAACAAAATATCGTTGTCTTTTATTTGTGTTGAGAGCTTCTGTATATCTTCATCAATGTACGAAGCGGTAAGCAAATGTTTTTTTTGTTCAATACAATCTACAGCGATAAGATAATGCAGTTGCGGTGGCATTAAAGAAATAACAAGATCTGCTGTGCTGATGTATTTTTTTCGTTCTTCATTATTCAAAACATCAACGCCTGCCGCATGCACATTTGAATGTTCGCCAACTTTTTGCTGCACTGCTTTAATATTGCTGTCTGCAACGGTTACCTGCCAGTTTTTTTCTGAACAGAGTTGCTTTAAGTAATCTATGAGTACGGTGGCAGACTTACCTGCGCCAAATAAAAGAATATGTTTAGTAATTGTTTCAACAGGCATTATAAAGAATTATGAGCAAATTTAAGTTTGAAAAATAAAAATCAGTTATCGCCTACAACATATACTTTTTCTGCATCCGCACTTACGAGCGATACATTGGAAACTGCATAAGCCGATGTATCATCTTTAGGCGTTCTGATAATAACGTTTTTGCCCGCTTTCAAATTATGCAGGTATAAGGTTTCGCCTTTATGATATGTTCCTGAAGCAGTGAAATATTGAACATTAACAACTACCAGGTCAAGATTGATATCACTCACATTTTGAATATTGATTGCGCCGGTTCCATCATTCATTGTAATGTACGACGGAACAGATATATAATCATCTGTTGTTTTTGTACGCGTATTGGCAGGGAAGGTATTATTGGGTGCGGATGTATTTGTAATGGAATTATTTTTTGAAACATTATTTATCGTATCAACAACTTTTGGAGAAGCATTAGTATTCGTTGTATTGTTTGCATTATTGCTAACAGCAGTTTTATTTACTGATTTTTCAATAGTTTGTTGAGAATCCCCCGTTGCAGGAATTGATGAACTATTTTGTTGTTTAACTGCCTCTTCATGCTGAACAGGAATTTTTGTATTTGAAAGATCAGGATTGCGGTCTGTTGCCTGATCGTTATTAGTTAAAGAATTTTGAGAAGACTCGTTTTCTTGTTTTGCTATTAATGTTGACGGAGCATTATGAATATTGTTATTTGGGCGAACAGCAGATTCAGGTTGATGTAGCAGCGAAGAAGTAGTTGTTTTCTGAACAATATTTGTATTATGCAATAACCAAAAACCAACACTGAAAATAATGATAAGGGCTGCCGCAGGCAATATAAATTCTGAAGTATTGCTTTGAGCGGATGATCTTTTTGTTCCTGATTTCTGCTGAACAGGATTATCAATATACTTTTCTTTCGGAAGGCCAGGCGATTCTGCATATTTAATTTCCGGTTGTGGTGCATTGCGGGCAACTATTTTTTTTGATTGGGTCGCATTTATTTTTTTATCTGTAATTGGTTTTACAGCAAATTCATCGAAATCTTTTTCTTTTTCCCAGTCAAGCCATGCTTCTTCCCAGCTTAAAGATTTTGATTCCGCCACAGAACCCTGATTGAGCGCGCTGGCTTTTATCATCGGCTCTTTTATTTTAGGTATGTTTTCATTTGTTAATACAGGAGAAGGTGCAGTTTGAATTTTTGTCCATGCTGCTGAAACTTTATAACGGGGTTTTTGCGGAGCAACCGGAACAATATTATTGTTCATTGCCATTGCTGCCTGTACAGAAGCGCTCACAGCAGTAAACCGTTGCCTGTTGTTTTCTTCATGTGGGAGTGGTGCATATTTTTTAAATTCAGGTAATTCTCCGGGATAATTCCATGCAGCGCTGCGCCCGTCAATCCAGATAAGATCATAGGTCTTTAACTGTTTACCGATTAGCTCTTCAGCAGTTAACGGGCCTTCTTCTTTATTATTACGCAGCAGGCGATAGATGCTCACACTCATTGGATAATGCTGATAATTATTATAAATGCAAAATGCTTGTACTTATTGCAAAGGCTATGATAAAATTTTATCGCAGAGGTTTAAAAGATTGAGATAAGCGGTATGTTATTATTGAATGAAATATAAAAGGGGAAAAGAAAAAATTATATCATAGTTATTTTCCAAACATCTTCATCAATTGCTCATCGGTAAATTCAACAAATACAGGATTACCATTCGGTGAAACGGAAGGAATTCCGCAGGTAATTAATTCGCTTAGCAAGGCTTTCATTTCTTTATCTGTTAATGACTGCCCGGCCTTAATAGATTGTTGCCTCGCCATACAATGAATAAGTTTTTGCCGCTGGCTGAAATTCAGTTCATTGCTGAAATGTTTGAACTGCTCTATCAATAATTCCACAGAATGTTTTTCATTTCCCTGCAGCACATCAGCAGGTACGCCTTGTATAATAAAACTATGTTTACCGAATGCTTCAATTTTATAACCCAATAATTCCAGATCGGGCAAAAGCTCCTGCAGCAAAGCGCCATCCTGCGGAGAAAGATCAAGTGTTACAGGGAATAAATTTTGTTGCGTAGCCGATTGTTTATTTTGAATGCCGGTTAAATATTTTTCAAACAAAATTCTTTCATGTGCATGTTGCTGATGCACGATGAGAAAACCATTTTCCAAAGGAGCAACAATATAAGTTTTATGCAATTGATAAAAAGGCATATCCGTTACAAGCTGCATACTTTCATTGCTGGTTTGCTGAAAACCGAATACAGGTGGTTGAATGGTTTCTGTAATCTGAACGGTATCTGTATAAAAATCTTTCCAGTGCTTTAATTCGCTTTTCATGCCCGGCTCAATAAAATGTGCCTGGTTCTTCTGCGAGAATCTTCTGTACAATTCTGACGCAGTAACCATTTCTTTTTTCTCCTGGGTGAAAGGTTGGGAAATAGCTTCCGTTTGCATAATATCAGCATTCAGCGTAAAATCGATCGATGGTGCAACACTGAATTGCGCCAAAGCATGTTTTATAGCTGCCTGCACAAAAGCGTATACAATTTTCTCATCTTCAAATTTTATCTCCTGTTTTGTAGGATGCACATTAATATCAACCTGAGAGGGATCAAGGTCAATGTATAAAGCATACACCGGAAAACTGTCTTTTGGCAACAAAGCATCAAATGCAGAAACAACTGCATGATTTAAATAAGCGCTTTTAATAAAACGGTTGTTTACAAAAAAATATTGATCACCTCTTGTTTTTTTTGCCGCCTCAGGTTTGGCAACAAAGCCGCTTATATTCAGGTAATCGGTTATTTCTTTAACAGCAACAAGTTTAGTGTTGTATTGATTGCCCAGCAATTGAAGAAATCTTTGCTTATGACTTCCGGCTTCCAGGTGAAACACCTGTTGGTTATTGCTGGTTAAAGAAAAGAATATATTTGGAAAAGCCAGCGCCACATGAATAAATTCATCAATAATGTGACGCATTTCAGCCGCATTGCTTTTTAAAAAATTTCTTCGCGCAGGCACATTAAAGAAGAGGTTTTTCATGCTGATATTTGTACCAACAGGGCAGGCGCAAGGCTCCTGTTTTCTAACTATGCTATTGTCAATTTCAAGCAATGTTCCCAGCTCATCTTCATCTCTTTTTGTTTTTAATTCAACTTGTGCAACGGCGGCAATAGAGGCGAGTGCCTCACCACGAAAGCCCATCGTGTGTATACGAAAAAGGTCTTCAATATTCCTGATCTTGCTGGTCGCATGGCGCTCAAAGCTCATACGGGCGTCGGTTTCACTCATTCCTTTGCCGTTATCTATTACCTGTATTAAATTTTTGCCGGCATCTGTCAGGTTTAATTGAATAGAAGCGGCATCTGCATCAACAGCGTTTTCCAGTAACTCTTTTACAGCACTTGCCGGGCGCTGTATCACTTCTCCCGCAGCAATCTGGTTAGCGATATTATCTGGTAGTAAAGTAATGATATCAATCACAAAAATCTCCTCTTCGTTTATGTAAAAATAGAATTATTGAAGCAATGCATTAAAGCTTTCTGATTTGTTACCTTTTGATCAGAAAGAACGATTAACCGCTGCACAATTAATCCAATGTATGACTGGTAAAAACGAAAAGAAAACCCTGCATAACAAATTCCCGGGAAAGTTGAGTGACACGGATTCTAAAAATGCTTTTGCAAAGAAAAATTTTTCCCATCCCGCAGATGAAAAAGGCGAACAGTCTATTGAAAAAAAAGATGAAATAAAAAGCCGCATCATTGATTATTATACGCAGCTATATTTCCTGAGTTAAGCCAACTCTTGTTGAAGATATATACTTTGCGAACACTTCAGCCTATCCCTTTCTTCAAACGAAGTATATTCTTAATTACACCTGAACCACTCCTTATTATTTCAAATAAATAATTATTTGTTTAAACTGGTTTGCAATTCAATTAGAAATAAATTTGTTTATTCGTAACTAAATTTAAAAACTATGAAAAAAACAACTCTGCTGCTATTTCTTTTTTTTCTAACGATTGAATTGCAAGCACAAAGCTTTGGATTAAGGCAACGTATTTATGGATCTGCCGGCCAGGCGTATCTCAGGGACATGAAAATAACTGCCGACAGTGATTATATCATGTGCGGTTATGCTGATGGATCCGGGTATCAAAAAACAAATCCCGGTTATGGCGCTAATGATTACTGGGTTGTAAAAACCGGTCCTTCCGGCCTCGTTAAATGGAATGTAACATTGGGTGGAACCGGTGAAGATGAAGCTTACTCTATTACGCCGGCGCCTGGTGGAAACGGCTATCTTGTTGCCGGCACATCTACTTCATCCCCGTCAGGTAATAAAACAACGCCTGCTTACGGCGGAATGGATATCTGGGTGGTAAAGCTTGATAATGCAGGAAATATTGAATGGCAAAAAACATATGGAGGTTATGGCGATGATGGCTATTATGTAACAGTTGATACAACGCTTGATGGCGGGTATGTTGTTGGTGCTTCAACCTCCAGCTCTATTGGCGGCACCAAAACAAGCGCTCTCTATGGCACTTCTAATTTTGATGCATGGCTGCTGAAATTAGATGCCGGTGGTAATGTTATATGGGACAAGGATTATGGTGGTACCGACTATGATTTCTTTGCCCAGGCAAAACATACCAGGGATAGTGGTTTTATTATCGGAACGAGCTCCAGCTCGGGTATTTCAGGTTGCAAAACAGAAGCAAACCGTGGAACAAGATCAAACGAAGAAGGCTCTAAACAGGATTACTGGATAATTAAAGTTGATAAGAACGGAAACCAGCTTTGGGATAGAACCCTTGGTACAACAGATCCTGATGATAACCTTTTTTCTATAATACAAACTTCAGATGGCGGTTACGTTGCAAATGGCACTGTTGAAACAGGTATTTCCGGCGATAAAACTTCTCCGGAAATTGGTTTAAGAGATTACTGGGCCGTGAAAGTAGATGTAAACGGAAACAAAGTTTGGGATAAAACGATTGGTGGAACTGATGTGGAAGACCTTGGATTTTTAGAGCCTACAGCAGATGGCGGTTTGGTAATTGGCGGCACATCATCGTCTAATATTTCAGGAACTAAAACAGAAAACAGCCGCGGGTATGAAGATTACTGGCTGGTTAAGCTTGATAAAAATGGTAACCAGCAATGGGATAAAACAATTGGTGGCGACAATTTTGAAGAATGCTGGGCTGTATGTGTTGCCGGCAAAAATCAATATATTGTAGGAGGTTGGTCATGGTCTGGCATTTCAGGAGATAAAACTTTGCCGGCAGAAGGTTTCGGCCATTACTGGATAGTTGGCGTTAATTATCGCCCGGATGGTGTTGTAAACGCTAACGTTATAACAGATAATAAAATAAATAAAATTTCGGTATATCCGAATCCTGCAAATGGTTTTATTAATGTGCAATCACCTGTAAAAGCAACAATTATGCTTACCAGCCAAAACGGCCGGGTGATTCTTTCAAAAACTATTTCAGGCACAGGCCAGATAAACACATCCAGTTTGCCTGAAGGTGTTTATTACATAAAGGATAATTTGCAATCGGAACCTGTTAAGGTAATCATCAGTCATTAATCATAACGGAGTTCGGGTTAAGCCTGAAAGGCTTTAATATAAATAGCCTTCGATGTAACCGGAGGATAATATCGTGATTAATCAAGTGAACCCTTGCAGGGTTCAATGTTGTTCATCCATTTTTTACCCCGCAATCCTTGCAGGGTTATTCAAATTAAATCCTTCCAGGATTACTTTATGCTTAACCCGAACGCACGTTAATCATAAGGTTGTAATCTTTGATCATATAAACATAAAACAAAAGAGGTTGAACAATTGTCAACCTCTTTTTAATTTCTTTATTTGAAAACTTTTATCCTTCCCAAATAGTCTCTTTTCCTTCAAGCCAAAGTTTAACCGCTTCGGTGGTTACAGATTTCGGTCTTTCTAACGGAAAGCCCAGGACCCTGTCCCAGCAAAGGCTTGCGAGCACGCCCAAAGCACGGCTTACGGCAAATAACACGGTATAAAATTCATATTCAACCAGGCCATAGTGTACCAATAAAGCACCGCTGTGTGCATCAACGTTGGGCCAGGGATTTTTTATTTTTCCAAGGCTTTGTAATATCGATGGTACCGTATCATAAATGTTCCAGACAGTTTGTACCAGCGGATCATCGGCCATATGTTTTTTACTGAATTCCATTTGAGCAGTAAACCTCGGATCTGTTTTGCGCAAAACCGCATGGCCATAACCAGGAACCACTTTTCCCTCTTTAAGCGTTTGCCTTACATATTTTGCGATCTGTTCTTTGGTTGGATTTTTTGTATCCAGTTCTTCCTGCATATCAAATATCCATTTTATCACTTCCTGGTTTGCCAGTCCATGTAATGGTCCGGCGAGACCCATCATTCCCGCAGCATAAGATAAATACGGATCACTTAAGGCGGAGCCAACAAGATGTGTAGTATGTGCAGAAACATTACCGCCCTCATGGTCTGAATGTATAACCATATAGAGCCGCATCAATTCTTTAAAACCATCGTCTTCAAAACCTAACATATGAGCAAGATTGCCGGCCCAGTCGAGCAAACCATTCGGATTGATGTGCTGGTTGTTTTTATATTTTCTGCGATACACATAAGCAGCAATGCGGGGCAGACGGGCGATCAGATCCATTGTGTCATCAAATACCGCTGACCAATGATCTTTTTTATTCATGCCTTCTGCATATTGCTTTGCAAAATTGCTTTCTGTCTGCAGCGCAATAATGCCCGTGGTAAACATCGTCATCGGGTGGGCCGACAAAGGCAAGGCATCAATGGTTGCAAAAACATGATTGGGCACATGGCTGCGGCGTTGCCAGTTGGATGTTATATAATTTACTTCTTCTTCATTGGGTATATCACCAATAAGCAGCAAATGAAACAGGCCTTCGGGTAAGGGTTCAGTGCCTCCATTGGCTTTGGGAAGTTTTTCTCTCAGGTCGGGTATGGTATAACCGCGAAAGCGAATGCCTTCCTGGGCATCCAGTAAACTTGTTTCGGTTACCAGGCCTGTAATGCCTCTCATTCCCTGGTATATCTGCGAAAGCTTAACTTCTCCTATAGTTGTGTTGCCGTGCTTGCTCAATATATATTTTATTTCCGTGTTCTGCGCATCGGCTCTCTCCTTAAACGTTTCCTTTAATATTGCCATAAATCGATTAATTTATACAGCTGAAAATTATTGCAATCATTGAGCGACAAGCTTCACTGATCATGACTGCATTTATCAACTACACTTGCAAAATGACAGAACACTTAACGCTAAAAATGCAGGCGGCTAAAGATACCAACTTCGCGCTTTATAAAACTTATTTCAATTAATTTAAGATGAAATTTATTCTTTGTTATTACTTAGGTGTTTTGCGGTAAAAGTAAATAGCCACAAACGAGAAGACGATGTTCGGAGTCCATGCTGCGATCAGCGGAGGAAAATTTCCTTTCACCGAAAACATGGTTGAAAACCTGTCCATCAAAATAAAAACGGCGCCGGCAACAAACCCAATGGCAATATGAGCGCCGCTTCCGCCTCTTACTTTTCTGCTGGCAATAACTGCACCCATCAGCGTAAGCAATAGCACAGATACAGGTGTGGCAAAACGCCGGTATTCTTCTTCCTGCAATGTATTCAGCCCTTCTGTGCCACGCAGTTCCTGGTCTGCAATAAACTCCTGCAATTGAGGCGTGCTTAGTTTGTCTTTTGCATACGCATCCCTGTTCAGATCAGATGGCTTAAAATTAAAGTTGAGCAATAAAGATGGTTTTGCGTTCACACTTTCCTGCAAGCCATTAATATTGCGTTCAACCACGTTTTGCAGTTTCCATTTTTTAGCTGAAGTATCCCATGATACTGTTTGCGCACGCATATTATACACAAGCTGGTTATCTTTTACGCGCTGCATAAAAAAAGGCCCGCCCAGTTTAGAGGTTGTATCATAATTGCGTATGCCCGCATAAGTGAATGAATCGATGCGAAAATAAATGCTGTGCTGATTATTGGCAACCAACGGATCGTAACTGGAATTTACGTTTACATATTTAGCCTGGAAGCCGGTATATTTTACATTGGCAACAGGTATTACAAACGCGAGTGAATACATCAGCAGCAATGAAAGAAGACTTCCGCCGATTATATATGGCAAAAGAAACCTGTTATATGATGTGCCACTGGCAAGAATAGCAATGATCTCGCTGCGGCCTGCCATTTTAGAGGTGAAGAAAATAACAGCAAGGAATACGAATAAAGGAAACAACAGCGCATCAATGAACGGGATAAATCCAAGATAGTATTGGGTGAATACCTGACCCGCGCTTAAACCGGATTTCGCAAAGTCATCTGTTTTCTCGCTGATGTCTATCACAACGGCGATGACGGTAAACAGGAATATGCAAAAGAAAAAAGTAACGAGAAATTTTTTAAGTATATACCAGTCGATTTTTTTCAAAACAGTTTATTTATACTGAAAGCGACAAAAGTAAATATAAGTTGATGTTGATTAGTTAACAACTTGGTAAGGTAAAGTTGAGTTGGTAAAAGCGATAAATAAGACAGGCTGTGCATTAGGCTCATTTGTTCGGTCGTTGTTCGCTTCATAGGACCGAAGAAATGGCGTAGAAACGGCGGTTATATTCGGAGAAAATATATAGGATGCTTTACAATTTTACAGATATAGATAGTGTTGAAAACCGGGAAATTATTTATTCAGCAGTCTGCAATGCAGGGTTTCATGCTACGCAGATTGACTATGCAACGAAGACCCTGTTACAACAAAGAACATTATGAAAGAATAATATTTAATGTATCTTACTGCGCAATCATACTAACTGATTTATAAAAACTTTTCATTCATCTTTTCAAAAAAAATTAATCATGAAAAAATTGACTTTATTTTTTCTGTGTGGGATCGTGTTTGCCTGTAATAACGAAAGCACAACTTCAACAAACACAACCAGCGATTCTGCAAGTGCAGACACTTCAACTGCGGCAATGAATTATCCATACACTATTGATCATCCTGATTATTGGCAAATAGGAAGCAGCGCCAATACTATGACTATTTTAAGTGCACTAAAAGCCTGGGAGCAAGGCAATATGAACGAGACAGTAAAATATTTTGCAGATTCAGTATTGATTGAATTTGACGGGCCGGCCGCAAAAATATCCAACGACAGTCTGAAGGCAATGTTTAATGCCGGAAAAAGCAGTATGAAAAGTGTGAAAATAGATATGAAGGATTGGGAATCTGTTATTTCAAAAGATAAAAAAGAAGAATGGGTAACCATTTGGTATACGCAGCATGAAGAAACAAATGATGGGAAAGTTGATTCAGCTGCCATTATTAACGACGCCGAGTTGAAAGACGGAAAAATCATGCGGCTGGCTGAATACAGGCGCAAGTTGTAAAAATAAACAGGTATTTCTTTAGCAGGGTTGTGGTTAATTGCTTTGGGCAAGCAACGGCGACCCTGTGGTATTTTTAATTTATACTGAAGGGAAATAAAATATTTGTTTTGGTGTAAGTAATAAAGTGTGCACAAAGGGCGGTAAACGTACCGGAACTCATGTTTGGTAAGGCTTGGGATAAAAAGGATGGAAAAGGCAGTTGGCAAGTATAGGGCTGAATTTGCATTTAAGCTATTTTCAGCGCCTCGCTGCCTTCAGGGTGGGCTTAGGATGGGAGAAGGAACAAGAAACAAGGATCAGGAAACAGGAAACAGGAAACAAGGAGCAAGAAACAACAAGGAACAAGATGTAAGGACAAAGAATGAATGGGGAAAAGTTTTTTGGATTGATTTCAATGGGCGAAAAACCGGCGGAAGACCGACTACTAAATATTTTAGTTAATTTAGTTGTAGTGAATGATCAATTATATTAATAGACTTGTTATGAATACTACGACTGAAACAATTGTAAGGGCTTATACGGTAAAAGAACTTGCCGGACTGTATGGCATCAGTGAAAAAACATTTAAGAGCTGGCTGCAACCACATGCTGATGTTATTGGTAAAAAGAAGGGCCGGTATTTTAATACGCTGCAGGTGCGTATTATTTTTTCAAAACCCGGGGAGCCATGAGCTAATATGCCGTTTTATGCCTTTAATCTTCCTGCCTGCATCAAATCCTTCATCCTGGCTGCTTACCAACGAGGCTTTATTGATTGTGCATCTATAATCTCAATAAGCCAGTTAGAAGATGCGAAGTGTTCGGGTGTCTCGGCGAAGTTTGTAACTTTTTTCAGCCTTCATCAATACAATAAAAGAAGTTTAAAACTCCAGAATAAAACAAGCGAAGTTGCAAACTTCGCTTGGTATGAGATTTTCACTTTCATGGAAATGACGACAGCCAGGGTTATTAATTCCTGGCAGATTCATGTGTTAAGTCTCTGACTTATTATCACACACCAATCTTCTCATTTACGATGCTCAATATTTCTGCTTCCAACGCAATGGTTTTGTTTTCTATTTCTTTTCCTCTTGCAATAATATCGTCAACAAAATTTTTATCATCATAGCCCGATGCATTGATGCGCACATTCATAAATGCGCCCATAACCGCACCGCGTGCACACAAAGCGCCAACACCTGCATCTGAAACAGAATTAGGGTTTCCTGTTTCAGCCATTGCTTTAATAACGCTCATACTATCATGCGCTAACTGCATTACTTTAAACGGAACTTCAATTGCAAATTTTGTGGCTTCCTGTATGGCTTGCTTACGAACTTTTTTTTCTTCTTCATTTGACTTTGACAAATTCATTGCAGCCATAATCCGGTTAAACGCTTTTGTATCTGCATCTACCAGTTTCAATAATTCATTTTTATACTGCTGGCCTTTATCAGCCCAATCGCTGAATGCTGCCCAGCGTTCATCCCAACCTTTTTTATGCGATGAAAGGTTCGCAACCATTGTTGCCAGAGAAATTCCCAACGCACCAACATAAGCTGAAATAGAACCACCACCCGGAGCAGGACTTTCACTCGCTGTTTCATCTGCAAAATCAATAAGTGTTGTACTGATGAGTTTACTGTCTGATTTATCTTTCAACAAATATTCAATAATTCGTTCTTCCGGTTTGAACGGCGAAAGTTCATCCAATCCCATTGACTTAATTGCAATGCGCACCAGTTCTTTTTCCGAAACACCTGTTGAACGTTTTTGTTTCTCTAAAAAATATTTTCCCGCATCGATCATTGATTGCAGCGGAACCAAACCAACCAGTTCACTTCCTGTAACACGAATGCCACGCGCATCTGCTTTCTTGCACACTTCATCAAACGCAATGTGCAGGGGTGTTGCACCAATATTGGTTAAGTTCATTGAAATTTGTGCAATGCCATATTCTTCAATAAACCAACCAATGGCTTTTACGCTTTTTAAACTTCCGGGAATATTTATTGGCTTTCCATCCTCATCCAAAACAGGTTTGCCATTTTCTGTTTTTGTCCTGCCTGCTTCACGCACATCAAATGCAATAGCATTGGCTCGCCGAGCTGAAGTCGTATTAAGATTTACATTATAAGCAATTAAAAAATCTCTTGCACCTATAACTGTTGCGCCGCGTTTTGCATCAAATTCCTGCGGACCAAAATCAGGTTTCCATTCAGGCAATTTTATCTTCTTGAAAAATCCTTCATATTCCCCTGCACGGATGATAGATAAATTGCTGCGCAATTTATTTTTTTGTGCATACTCATATAAATAAACAGGTATCTGCAACTCTTCTCCAACAAGCTTTGCCAGTTGCTGTGCATATGTTGCTGTTTCTTCCATTGTAATATTTGCAACAGGAATCAGAGGACAAACATCGGTTGCACCCATGCGCGGATGTTCGCCTTTGTGTTTGCTCATATCAATTACTTCGCCTGCTTTTTTAATGGCTTTAAAAGCGGCCTGTACAATAGCTTTTGGCTCACCAACAAAAGTTACTACTGTTCTGTTCGTGGCTTTGCCGGGATCAACATTCAGCAAACGCACACCTTCAACGCTTTCAATTTCATCTGTAATTTGTTTGATGATATGTAGGTCTTTTCCTTCACTGAAATTGGGAACACATTCAATAATCTGTTGCATGAATTTGTTTTAAAAAGCTAAGGTATTGTTTGTGCAAATAATTATTGCTTTATCAATACACCGCTGTAATAAGTACTATTATTAATTATGATTTTTATAAAATAATTACCGCTCAATATGCCTGGTGACAAATTGATTTCTTTTTGTAACCGATGATCGCTTAAAGTTGCTGTTACAGTTAGTAAACATTCACCGCGCATATTTACAAACAATATTGTTGCCGGTGAATTATTTTCTTTAATGTTATTCAACTCAACATAGAATTTATTCGTTATTGGATTTGGATAAACCTTAAGTTCTTTTGAAGCATTGTTATTTACAACAGCGTTATTGATATTACTGATCTTTAACTGCTGGCCGGTTGATTTATACTGAGCTACAAAAAGATTCAAAGACTCCGTGGTTGGTTGCAGGTAAATTTTTTTCTTTCCTGTACTAAAGTTCAATTTAGTGTCAGCATAACCTGTATAATTTATGTTTCCATTATCATCAATCATAACTGCCACACTTTGATTATATCCGATTGCACTATCGCCATCAAAATCGTAACTATAAATGTAATTGCCAAGGCTGTCGTATTTACAAATAAATAGATCTGTATTACTATTATTACTTCCATCGTAATGCCCGTTTACAAGTATTGCTGAATCAGGGCCGGGATCGCAATCAATATCTATCGAACTAAATTCTCCTGCTACATAAATATTATTATTCTTATCAAGACATATGCTGTTTATATAATTCTGTTCCTGCACAGATGAGGTATGCTCAGCAATACCTTTTAAAAACCTAAGTTTTCCATCAGTGGTGTAAGAAACGAAGAACATGCCTTGAGGTGATGGTAAGAATGCAGTTTCATCGGTTGGATCAAAATCAACATTTCCATAACTTTTGCCTGCTATATAAATGTTATCATTCTTATCTATAACAAGCGATTTTATTTCTGTGCCACTATAATCTTTTCCGGAATCAATTATAGGAAAAACATTAATAAACTGACCATTACTTTTATACTTGCCGATAAAAGCAGATGTGCTGTACAAACCTTTGCTTTCATGTAAATAACGGGTTCCAGGCCCCGGATCAACATCCAGCGTGCCATAAAAATCTCCTGTAATAATTATGTTTCCTTTACTATTTAGTTTAAGGTCATACACTCTTCCTCCGGAATTTTCATTTCCCAATCTATAAGCAAAAATGTAATTGCCTGAAGAATCATATTTAGCATAAAATATGCTGCCTCCATATCCATTTAAAATATGTGTGTTTATACCGGGGTCAAAGTCTAAATTATATGGAAAGCTTCCTGATAGATAAATATTTTTATCATCATCCAGGGCTATTGCATTAAAATTAAGTTCATAGTCATAATTATTCCTGTTATTTCCTGCGCCTTTTACAAAAACCAAATTGCCTTCGGATGAATATTTTGCAAAGAAAAATTTATAGTTGCCACGCACAGCAGATGTATCACCACCGTCATCAATGTATTGTATGGAATCAGATGGATCGAAATCTGTATTATTAAAAGCAGCACCGGTAAGATAAATATTCTCATTTTTATCTACAGCAATATCATTAAACTGAGATTCTGTTATAATTGCTTTTGCGAAAACAAAATCGCCGGCAGATGTATACTTTGCAAAGAACATGCTGCTCCTGTAATCAGCCAGGGACTCAAGCATATAAATACCTGGTCCGGGATCAAAATCAAAGCGGCCATTAAATGTTCCGCATACGTATATATTTCCTTTGGCATCAGTTGCGGATGCAGTTAATGCGGTGCTGGAGTTGTAATAAAAAACATACGTTTCAGCACTTATTGAAGAAAGATAGTTGCCACTTCTCATATCGTATTTGCTTATATAAGAAGTTGTGCTGGCTGATTTTATTACAGTGCTGTCTTTCCCGGGATCAACATCCAATGAATGATTATAGTATCCTGTAACAATAATTTGCTTGCCGTTAATTTTTAAACAATTGATTTCTGAATTCGTATTGGTGTAATAATTGTAATTTCCTATTGCTTCTGCAAACAACAAATTCCCGGTGTTGTCATATTTCGTTATATAGTCATGATTGGCCCCCGCTCTTTTTATAAAAAAACTGTCAGGCCCGGGATCAAAATCAACATTGTTACCGGAAAAATTACCTATTGTAAAAATATTACCGGTACTATCGCAGGCAAGATCAGTTCCTGAACTGGAGCCATCAGGCTTACTGGCAATAGAAAACGCAAAAACACAATTGCCCCCAGCGTCATATTTTGAAATGAAAGCATCTTTGGTGGTGCTTAATGAAGTTAGCAAATGTGTGCTGTCATTGCCCGGATCAAAATCAACCAGCTTGCCTGTAAAGGAACCTGTGATCACAAAATCATTATCATTACTGATTGCCAATCCTGCTGCATTATCTGATTTTATTTTGCCCACATTTTTTGCAAACACATAATTTCCAAGGCTGTCATATTTTGCGAAGAACAAATCTGTTTTCCCTTTAAGCGTTAGCACATGTTCACCTGCATTCGGGTCAAAATCAATTGTTGAAGAAGAGAAGTTCCCGCAGATCAAAATATTGCCATTATTATCAACAGCAATTTTGCTTGCATATTCATCATCGAAACCACCAATAGTTTTCACCAATACAAGATTGCCCGATGAATCATACTTTGAAAAAAATATATCCTTGCCTTGCGATGTTTTCAGCACACTGCCCGGGCCAGGATCAAAATCAACTTTTGCGCCCATAAAATCACCCGCTACATAAACATTTCCTTTTTTATCTGCCACTAAAGAATAGGCGTCGCTATACTTTCTATTCCCGTCAACATGCGTTATATTTTCTGCAAACTTTAGTTTACCGTTTTTATCATAACAAGCTAAAAAATTGTCACGGCAATCTGATGCAGATCTTAATATAACAGGCTGTGTATTTGATTTAAAACGGATGCTTCCGCTGAAGCTGCCGGCTATATAAATATTATCGTTACCATCCACTGCTAAAGCCTTTGCATCAGCAACCGAAAATTCACTGCTGTCTTCTGTATTGATCGCAAAAATCAAGTCACCTTTTTTTGAATATTTGGCTACGAAAGCATCATGGGTATCGACAGAGGAAACAAACCTTGTGGATAACATAAATGTATCAGGCCCCGGATCAAAATCTGCTGAACCTGTAAGTATGCCGGATGCTACAACTGAGCCATCAGAGCATGCCGCAATACTTTCCATAGTAAGCCATCCGCCATTGTAATAAAGCTGCGCACTGTTTAACCAGCTTAACTGTATGGGTTGTTTTTGTGCCGTTGCAGAAATGTAAGTAAGCATAAAAAACAAAAAGTAAATTTTTTTCATAGAAGCGGTTTGAATTTTTAAACAAAAAAATAAGTTATGAATTTTTCTCACAAAACATGTTGTGTTGATGCAGCATTTAGTTATCAAGTAATTGTTCTTCTACAATATCTCTCTCTTTTTTGCGGTAAAATATCATTCCCATCATCATTATCAAACCGGTTACGATCACTACAAAAAATAAAATGCCACCCTGTAATTTTTCAGGATGATAGGAGGCAGGTATTTTATAGAACAGCAGAACTGTTATCAACCCACGCGGAATAAAAAATACTTCGGGATACACCCTTTCTTTTAAAAGAAAGCGCAGGTATAAAAAGCGAACGATAAATAATATAATTACTACAAGGCTTCCAACGGTAATGATGTCGGAAGAAAATATTGCATGGAGGTTAATGGAATAACCAAACATCAAAAAAGAAAAATGTGCGTATCAAAAAAGAACTTTCGGCAGTGATTGAATGCAGTAAATGCGTGGCTTTATTAACCTGTTCTTCTTTAAACTGTATGCGCAGTTTTGATTTGCGTACGATATTTTGAACAAGCTTCCAGTTATTCATCAGTAAACCAAAAACAAGAATGATGATGAGTGATGGAAGATCCAGCAATTTGCCGCCTTCATACAAAATGATCAGCAACGCAAAAACAAGAAAGAACCTGATGTTCATTTTTGAACGCGTAAGAATGATAAAAAGCAATACGGAAAAAATTGCAGAAAGTACTAACGCAATAATGATATTGAAAAAGAACGAGCCGATAGCATGCGCAGAAACAATTTCTTCACCGGTAAAATAGTTGAATAATAAAATGCCGAGAATATCAGAGAACGAAGCTTCATATACCAGGAATTCTTTTTTGTTGTCTGATAAATGATGCAGGCTTGGTATAACAATAGAACTGCTCATAATGGAAAGCGGTATCGCATATACGATACAATCGCGCACGGGTTGATGCAATAAAAAATACAAAGCCGCGCTTACACCGGTTACAGAAAGTATGAGTATAAAAAAAGCTGCAAGGAACGAACGGCTTATCAATGGTATTTTATTGCGGCCGAGCGTAAGATCAAGGCCTGCTTCCAGAACGATCATTACCAAACCAATGCTACCAAGATATTCAACAGTGTGATCGGGTATCGGGATACTCCAATCATTCTTCATTGCAATTTCACGCAGTACAATACCGGCAGCCAGCAGTAATAATACTGAAGGCACTCTTATATAATTTGAAATAATGGAGAACAGGTACGATACAACAATTACGCTGCTTAGTATTATCAATATCCATTCTGTTGAGTGATTTGCCATACAGGATGTTTGCTTGTGTATTATATTGAATTGATTCCAATGCGCGTCTCGCCCGGCTAAAATTTTTTCATGAAGGTTAAATTACAGCAAGTATACTTTATTTAAACGGTTAAAATTTTTAATAGCCCGGTAGCTTTAAAACTATATTTACATAATAGTTTCCTAAATTGCCTGACGTTGTAAATCAGGGAATGGTAAATGCAGATATTTGCTACCCCAAAAATAAAATATTATCATGCGGTTTTTTAAAGTTCTTGCCCTATCTGTTGTCTTAAGTATTTTTTTTACTTCGGTTAATGCTCAATCAAGTATCAATACAAAAAATTGGTACCTGATGGATTCTGCGACTGATAAAGTGGATGGTATTAGTCTCGATAAAGCGTATGATTTTCTGAAAGGAAAAAAGTCAGTGCCGGTAATTGTTGCCGTAATTGATTCAGGTGTTGATACTACACATGAAGATTTGAAAAAAGTTTTGTGGACAAACAAAAAAGAAATTCCAGGCAATGGTATTGATGATGATCACAACGGTTATGTTGATGACGTGCACGGATGGAATTTTCTTGGCAATAAGAATGGTGATGACCTTGAAAAAGCCGCTGATGAAAGATCAAGAGTTTATTACAGGTATAAAGATGAGTTTGACGGGAAGACGATTGATACAACTGCTTTATCTGCTGACGAAAAATGGGCATACAGAGAGTGGACAAAAGCTGCTGCAGATATGACCATTTCAAGTGATGAGCAAATGGAAGTAATGATGCTTGATGCATTGGATAAAACTTTACGCAAACAGGATGCAGTATTACAACAGGAGTTGGGTAAAACCGAGTATTCATTAAGCGACCTGGAACACACTGAAAATCTTTCACCCCGTGGAAAACAGGCCAAAACAAGTTTCCTGAATATTTTAAAAATTGAGGAAGTTGACAGTTCAACTACCAACACTGCCGTGCTTTCTGACCTCGAAGAATATCTCGACAGCAAGCGCAGCACACTGGAAAATAAAACCAACGCACCACCCGATTACCGCGCTCAAATTATAAAAGATAATTATTTTGACATCAACGATAAATATTATGGCAACAACGATATCATGGGGCCTGATGCAGATCACGGCACGCATGTATCGGGTATAATTGCAGCGCAGCGTGATAATAATATTGGTATTGATGGCATTGCTGATAATGTACAGATCATGATGATCCGTGCTGTGCCTGATGGCGATGAATATGATAAAGACATAGCGCTTGCTATAAAATATGCGGTGGATAATGGCGCCAAAGTGATCAATATGAGTTTCGGCAAGGGTTTTTCTCCTGAAAAGAAATGGGTTGATGAAGCAGTGAAGTATGCGGAAGACCACGATGTTTTATTGGTGCATGCTGCAGGCAATGAATCGAACAATATTGATTCCACAGATAATTTTCCTAATCCGGATTTTCTTTATATAAAAGACATTCCGAAAAATTTTATTACCGTTGGCGCTTATGGCGATCCGCAGGTGAATGATGGAAAGCTCATTGCCTACTTCAGCAATTATGGAAAGAATTCAGTAGATGTATTTGCGCCGGGTGTAAAAATATATTCAACCGTACCGCACAGCTATGCATATCATGACGGTACCAGTATGGCTTCTCCGGTTGTAACAGGCATTGCGGCATTGATACGTTCTTATTTTCCGCAGTTAAGTGCAGACCAGGTAAAGTATGCAATTGCAAATTCAGGAAGTCATTTCGATACTGTTGTGAATAAGCCTGTTCGTGATGATAATACAACCCTTATTCAGGTTCCGCTCAGTGACCTTGGAATAAATCCTGGTTTTGTAAATGCAGCAGGGGCGGTTGAATTAGCAGCTACTTTAAAGCCTGAAACAAAAAAACAGAACGAAAAAAATAACGCTAAAAATTTGCAGAACAATCTCGAAAAAAATTAATAATGGCAAGGCCGCAACCTGACGAATCAGCCTCTTTTTATCATAAATATATTGCACTGGCGCAAGGCGATACAGTTACCGAAGTAGTACGTAATTATGCATTTGACCTGCAGGAATTTTATAACAGCCTGCCGGATGAGTTGGCAGATTATGCGTATGATGATAACAAGTGGACGATCAAACAGGTTTTACAACATGTAACAGATGCCGAACGCATTTTTGCATATCGTGTTTTACGCATCAGCCGGAATGATCAAACGCCTTTGGCTTCATTTGATGAGAATGCATATGTTGAAAATGGTTTTGCTTCAGCACGCGCATTATCAGCTTTAAAGCAGGAGTTCAATGCAGTGCGTGCTGCAACAGATATGTTCCTGCTTTCATTGAATGATGAGCAAACAAAACGCATGGGCACTGCATCTAATAACCCAATCAGCGTTAATGCCCTTGCATACATTATCTACGGGCATTTACTGCATCACAAAAATATTTTGCAGGAACGTTATGGTGTGTGATCTATGATGCTATCGCAACACGATCGCACCCAACGCAGGTAAATTAATGGTAAGCTTATAAGCTTTGGTTCCCTCATCCATCAGCTCAGATTTTATTTCAGGATTGTATACATCGCCTGTGCCCCAAAACTCTTTACCGTTACTGTTGAAGATTTCTTTCCAGTCACATTTATCATGCACATATAATTCCCAGTTATGATGCACCAGTGGTGTCATATTTAATATAACAAGTATATCATCTTTGCGATCCTTACCTATGCGTTTGTATGCAATAACAGCCTGGCTTCCTTTTGTAAGATCACCCCATTCAAAACCAGCTGGCTCAAATTGTTTCTCATATAAAGCAGGTTCACTGCGGTATAGCTCATTTAATTTTTGTACACAGAATTTCATCCCCGTATGACTTGGAAATTGCAGCAGGTCCCACTGCAGTTCGCTTTTATAATTCCATTCACTTGTAGCTGCAAATTCGTTCCCCATGAATAATAATTTAGCACCCGGATGCGTGAACATGTACGTGTATAATAAACGAAGGTTGGCAAACTTCTGCCAATCATCGCCGGGCATTTTATATATCATCGGGCTTTTGCCATGTACTACTTCATCATGGCTTAAAGGCAGCATAAAATTTTCATCATAGAAATACATCATACTGAACGTAAACTTGTTTTGCAGCAAATGGCGCAACATCGGTTCCATCTTAAAATAATCAAGTGTATCGTGCATCCAGCCCATCATCCATTTCATTCCAAAGCCCAAACCGTCATCGAATGTAGGACGGCTTACTTTTGGCCAGTTAGTTGATTCTTCGGCAATGGTTATAACATCAGGAAAATCGCGGTACAGGGTTTCGTTCATGTCTTTAATAAAAGCAATGGCTTCAATATTTCCGTTGCCGCCATATTCATTCGGCTCCCATTGTCCTGCTGAACGGCTATAATCTAATTTCAGCAATGAACTTACTGCATCCACACGCAAACCATCCGCATGAAAACGATCGCACCAGAAACGTGCATTGCTTATTAAAAAACTTTTTACTTCACCGCGTTTATAATTGAATACATAAGAATTCCAGTCGGGATGATAGCCTTTGCGCATGTCAGCGTATTCGTACGTATGTGTTCCGTCAAACATGAATAAGCCATGTGAGTCATACGGAAAATGTGAAGGGACCCAATCAAGCAAAACACCAATGCCCTCATTATGAAATGCATCAACCATTGCGGCAAAATCCTGTGGGCTTCCAAAGCGTGAAGTGGGAGCGTAGTAGCCTGTGCCCTGGTAACCCCAGCTTCCATCAAAAGGATGTTCCATTACCGGCATAAATTCCACATGGGTAAATCCCATTTCTTTTACGTAAGGAACGAGGCGTTCTGTAATCTGCGTATAAGTGTTATAAATTTCTTCATCATATTTATCAGGCCGCATCCAGCTTGGGAGATGCACTTCATACACAGAAAACGGCGCATCAAGCGAATTGTTTTTTTTGCGATGCTTCATCCATTTTTTATCTGTCCATTCATAATAAGTGCCCCATGTTATAGATGCCGTTAAAGGCCGCTTCTCCCACAAATGTGAATACGGATCACCTTTGTCTAATTGCGTTCCGCCAAAACCGTGAATATGATATTTATAACTTTCGCCACTCCATACATCGGGAATAAATCCTTCCCAAATTCCGCTTTTGTCTAAGCGCACGTAAAGTTTATGCGCGTCATTGTTCCAATGATTAAAATTTCCTATAACGCTTACCTGTGTTGCGTTTGGCGCCCATACGGCAAAGTAAGTTCCTTTGGTATTTAATACTTCGAGCTGTTTATTCCCGAACAACTCATACAGGCGGTAATGTGTTCCGTTTTGAAAATTGGTAACGTCATCATCAGTAAATAAAGAATAGTTCCATACGGGCTTCGTGCTATCCACAAAATGTATGTCTTCATATTTCTTCTCTTCTTCTGAATAATGCAGTGCATCATCCGCATCGCTACTTTTTTTCATCTTAATTATTTTTCAAAAACATTTTATGGCTGGGCGTCATACGATCTTAAGACCTTAAACGAAAGGTGCCCATTATCCTGCATAACTTTATACTGTACTGTGCGAATGCCACCGGTTGGCTTATCAGGCGCATCTCCCTGTAAATATATCGGAAACTTTCGCAGTAATGTTCCGGTGAGATCAGAAAACACATCATGGCCTTTATAACCATCTCTAAGCTTTGCATCGAGATAAACATCAGGAAAATAAATAGGCTCTAATGTTTTATCAGCATTATAAGCTATTCCAATAATCGTCCCTATTTCGCCATTATCGCCGCTGTATACACAAATAATTAGATCAGGGCGGCCATCATCATTAAAATCATCAGTAAAAGTTTTTGTGATTTTTCCATACACCATAAAAGATGGATTGGTGCCTTCGAATTTTAAATTTACCGGCGTAACAGTAACCTCGTTTTTGTCAGCGTTCTTATTGTTGCTTACAACACGATAACCCTCGTCACCTATCTTTACGGTTGTATCAAATTTTTTTGATTGGGCATCACTGGTCGCAGCAGAAAAACAGCACACGGATAAACAAATAAAAAAAAGATTAAGCTTCATGTTGTTTAATTACAAAAGATTTAAAAATTAGTGCTCAAAGTAAAATGTATTATTATACTATAAGCGTTATTGTAAAAAAAATTCAGATTAAAGATTTGAAACCGTTCAAATTTTTAGCAAGCCTTTAATATAAAATTAGCATTCATTAACTTCTTATCTGTAATATTTTTTTTCAATTTGAGAAAGATAACCCTGCGCTTATGCATAAAAACTTTACGCTGTTTTTTTGCTCTTTATTGTTGTTTATAGTAACCGCTTCAGCACAAAAGGCAACTCTTAAAGGCATTATTGAAGATACATCGGCCCATGTACAATTGGTAAATACTACCATCAGCCTTTTAAGAAGCAAAGATTCTACGCTATATAAATTTACACGCAGTAAAGAAGGCGGCTTGTTTGAAATGAACGGGCTTGATACCGGCAAATATGTGCTGATGATAAATCACAGCAGGTATGCCGATTATTTTGACACATTAAGTTTGCAGCTAAATGAAACAAAAGATATTGGCAAAGTGATGATGACACTTGAAGCAAATCTTTTGGCAGATGTTACGGTGCGTACACAGATCGCGGCTATGCGCATGAAAGGCGACACGCTTGAATATGCTGCCGATAGTTTTCACGTGCGCCAAGGAGCAACCGTTGAAGACCTGCTGAAAAATTTGCCCGGTATCCAGGTTGATAAGAACGGGCACATCACTGCACAGGGCGAAGAGGTAAAAAAAGTATTGGTTGACGGAGAAGAATTCTTTAGCGATGACCCTACAGTTGCAACGCAGAATCTGCAGGCGGATGCTGTAAAATCTGTGCAGGTATTTGATAAAAAAAGTGACCAGTCAGAATTCACGGGTATTGATGACGGCACCAAAACCAAGACCATTAATCTTAAACTGAAAGACGATAAGAAGAATGGTCATTTTGGAAAAGTTGATGCCGGCGGCGGCAATGATGACAGTTGGAATAATACTGCCATGATGAATGATTTTCATGGTAAGAAAAAAGTTTCGGGTTATGGCATTATGAGCAGTAGCGGCAAAACAGGATTGGGCTGGGACGAACAAAGCAACTATGGTTCCGGCGATAATGGCACTGAAATGAGTGATGATTTTGGTGGCGTGGTTTTTTTTGGTGATGGCGGCGGCGATGAGTTTTCAAACGGTAATTATTATGGGCAGGGCATTCCTAAAGCATGGGCTGCAGGCTTAAACTTCGCTAACAAGTATAATGATGATAAACAAAGTTTAAACGGCAGCTATCGCTTTAATAAAATATCTTCTGTTACAGACGGAAGCATTATTTCACAATCTATTTTACCCGATAGTTTATTTTATAATACCGAAACCTCAAATACTTTTAGCAGCAGGTGGCGTCATTCGCTCAACGGAATTTATGAACAGCAGTTCGATAGCAGCTTCTCTTTAAAACTTACTGCAAAAGGTTATCTTGGTCATACATCGGGTTACAGCGATTATAACAACCAATCGCTTGATGCAGATCATGCACTTGTAAACCAGAGCCTGCGTAATACAAGTTCAAACGGAGATAATTCTAATCTTAACGCAAATCTTTTATTACGTAAAAAATTTAAAAAGCAGGGAAGAACGCTTGCGTTGAACATCAGCAATATCTACAATGGTTACAATACAGACGGGTTTTTATACTCGCTGAATTCTTTTTATTCCAAAGGCAGTTTGCTTTACCAGGATACGACTGACCAGGAGAAAAAAAATGATGCAGCTGTAAATATGCTTAATGCGAAGATTACTTACACAGAGCCGGTTGTAAAAAATTTATTTGCAGAAATCAATTATGCATATCGCCTCAGTACAAGTAATTCAGAACAGCTTTCTTACAATAAAACTGCTGATGAAAAATACACTGAATTAGATACTTTGTTCAGTACACGTTACAAGTTTGATGTTACAACAAATACCGGCGGCGTTGCTTTAAAATATAACAGCAAGAAAATGACCTTTGGTGCAGGTACAGATATTGCTTCAACCAATTTTGATCAGAAGGATAATTTGAGAGATACTTTGTTTCAGCGTGACTATATCAATTTTTTTCCACGTGCAAACTTTGCTTATAAATTCAATCAGACTACAAGAGTATCTTTTTCTTATAACGGAAGCACGCAGCAACCTTCCATTACACAGATATCTCCTGTTGCAGATAATACAAACCCGCTGATCATTACAATTGGAAATCCTCTTTTAAAGCAGCAGTTCTCACACAACATAAACATTAGCGCAAACAGCTTTAAGGTACTTAAACAACGTGGATTTTTTCTTTGGGGAAGCCTGAACGTAACTGACAACGCAATTGTTACAAACCAATACACAACAACCAACGGCATTACAACATACACTTATGTAAATGCAAATGGAAACTATAACGCGTATGCAAATTTGAATTACTTTATGAAATTCAGTAAGGCAGATTTTAACCTTAACTGGGGATTAGGTTACAACAGCAGTCAGTATAGCAATTTTGTAAACAAGGAAAGGAACGAAACAAAAAATTATGCACCCGGCATCCAACTGGGATTTAATAAAGCAAAAGAGAAAAAATATAGTATTAATTATTACGGAAACATTAATTACAATATATCAACTTCATCAATCAATGAAGAGCTGCAAACAAAATACTGGAGCCAGTCGCACAATCTTGATTTTACCGTTTATTTAATGAAGAAATATGAATTAAATAATTCAGTGAATGCGAGCTTAACGCAAAAGACTGCAACATTTAATACCGATAATAATATTGTTATCTGGAATGCATACATAGGCAGAAAACTTTTAAAGAATGATAAAGGCCTGCTGAAATTTTCAGTGAATGATATTCTTAACCAAAACAAAGGTTACAGCCGCAGTATTCAAACCAACGTTATTACAGAAACAAATTATAATACCATCAAGCGTTATTTCATGCTGAGCTTTGTATGGAATTTTTCAAAAACAGCAGCAGGAATGCCAGCGCCTGGTCAATGATAATTTAATCATTTACATGCTTACAGTTTGAAAGTAAAATCATTTATGAAAAAATATATTATTCTTTTTTTCTGCTCACTGTTTACAGTTTGCAGTTCACTGTTATCGCAGGATATTTTTATTTCAAAAGGGAAAATAGAATTTGAAAAAAGAGTAAATATTTACCGCAATCTTGAAGATGAACAAAACAGTGAAGACGGAGGGTTTGATTGGATAACCGAATTAAAAAAACAATTGCCTGAATGGAATACTACTTACTTCAATTTATCTTTTGATGGTGATAAAACTTTATACCAGCCCGGGCGTGAATCAACGCAACCGCAAAAAGTTCCTTTATGGTATCAAGGTCCTGCAGAAGATAATATTGTGTATTGTGATTTAAATGCTGATAAAACCATCTCGCAAAAAACAGTGTATGAATCTACTTTTTTAATACAGGATAGCTTGCGCAAAGCAAAATGGAAGATCACCAATGATACGCGTGAGATTGCAGGTTTTAAGTGCCGCAAAGCAACAACTATTATTAATGACTCTGTTTTTGTGGTTGCATTTTATACTGATCAAATCACTACGAATGGCGGCCCTGAATCATTTAATGAATTACCCGGAATGATATTAGGTCTTGTTGTGCCTCGCTTGCATACAACATGGTATGCTACTAAAGTTGAGTTAACAGAACCTGTACCTGCAGAACTTGCACCACCTGCAAAAGGTAAAAAAGCAAACAATGAACAACTGGTAGAAAAATTAAAATCAAGCATGAAAGATTGGGGCAAGTATGGCCAGCGTGCGCAATGGGGAATAATGTTATAAATATTTCTGCAATCACACTGATGAATATTTTTTATTATAACAGTTATAAAAAATCTTCTGCTGCATTATAGTTAATACAAACTTTCCAAAAGGCGCAAGCTATATAGTTTTTACATTGTTACTTTGCTGAAAAAGATTGCATGCGAATAGGTATTGTTTGTTATCCCACTTATGGTGGCAGCGGTGTTTTAGCTACAGAATTGGGAAAGGCTCTTGCAGATAAAGGTCACCAGGTTCATTTTATTACTTATCAGCAGCCTGTACGGTTAGATGTTTTTAGTGCAAATATTTTTTATCATGAAGTAAGTGTGCCTTCTTATCCTTTGTTTGATTATCCTCCGTATGAACTCGCATTGGCAAGTACAATGGTTGATGTGATACTGAACCATGATCTGGATCTTTTGCATGTGCATTATGCTATTCCGCATGCATCAGCAGCATATATGGCAAAACAGATCTTATTAAAGAAAGGACGAAGCATTCCTGTTATAACAACCTTGCACGGAACCGACATTACATTAGTGGGGAGGGATAAGACCTATGAACCTGTTGTAACTTTTTCCATTAATGAGAGCGATGCAATAACCGCTGTGTCGCAAAACTTAAAAGAAGAAACATACCGTTCATTTGCCATCGAAAAAGATATACAGGTTATTGAGAACTTTGTTGATAATTCACGCTATAATAAAAAACCAATTGATGCATTCAGAAAAGTAATTGCACCCAACAATGAAAAGATATTAATTCATGCTTCCAACTTCAGAAAAATAAAAAGGGTAGGAGATGTAATAAAAATATTTACGAATGTGCGTGAACAAATGCCTGCAAGATTATTGCTTGTGGGCGATGGGCCTGAAAGACGCAGTATGGAAGATCTTGCACGTAAATTACAAGTGCAGGATGACGTTCGTTTTTTGGGCAAACAGGAACAGATAGAAGAAATATTATTGGTGTCTGATCTTTTTATTTTACCGAGCGAATATGAAAGCTTCGGTCTTGCGGCAATGGAAGCAATGGCTGCCAATGTTCCTGTAATAAGTTCTGATGCAGGTGGTTTGCCTGAAATAAACATTAATGGTAAAACCGGTTATATGGCTCCTGTCGGCGATGTTAAAACTATGAGTGAGCAAGCCATTCATATTTTATCCGATGATAATTTATTGCAGCAATTCAGGGTAAATGCAAAAGAACAGGCAATGAAATTTGATCTGCACAATATTGTTCCTGAATACGAAAAATTATACAGCCGTTTTTGCAGAATGGTTTGCGAAGTGTAGTAAATTTTTGGTGACCAGCAGTTGTAAAGATGGCATCGTTCCTTGCGTCGCAACACTGCATCTTCAACAAGGCTATTCGGCAGTAATTTATAAACGCTTCTATTTATTCATTATCTCTTCTGCAAGGCCAAAACTCAACGTCATTCCTGCACCGCCAATTCCGTTAACGATCGTTACTCCTTGTTGCGGATGATGAATGAATTCGGTTGCAGCATTAGTCATTTTCGGGTAAATGCCATGCCAGCTTTGTATCATCTGCCAATTCTTAAACAACGCGAATTTTTTAAGATAATCGATTATCAATTGATTGATGAATTGTTTATCGAAAGGATCAAACACCAAACCATATTCATGGCTGTCGCCGATGGTTAATTCGCCTGTTTCATTTTGTGAGACCATTACATGAATGCCCCATTTTAAATAATCAGGCATTGTTTCGCTGTACAATTTCTTTAGTGCAGGCAATGATGATGCTACTTCAAAAGATTTATAATGTGTAAGTGATAACCCGCCGCACAATGCAGGCCCGATGCGGAAATCATTTTCCTGCGCCACCAAACGCATCATTTGCAGTTTACATTTTGTAAAATTGTTTGCTGCAAATATTTCAGGATATAAAGTTTCAAAATCAGCGCCGCTGCAAACATATATCTCATCAGCCTGCCAGCTTTGTTCACCGCTGCTTACATGCGGATGATCAATAAAATTGATGGCCGTATTGAACTTAAATTCAACACCATACTTTTCTGTGAGATAAACAGGAAGTTTTTCAATAGCGACACGCGCTTCAACAATCATATCATCTTTGCTATATAAAGAGCCTAAAAGATCTTTCTGGTTTGCTGCCTGAGTTTTTTTCAGCGTTTCATCTTTGGTCAGAATTTTTACAGGCCTGCTATTTTTATTCACTTCGGCAAACTCCCGCATCACGTTAAGTTCAGCATTGCTGTAAGCAAGATGCAAGCTTCCAACTTCATCAAACCATAGACCTGCATCTTTACACACTTCTTTCCATATTGATTTTGAACGAAGTGCCCTTTCATACAACAAACCATTTGGCTGACCAACAGGCCATATCATTCCAAAATTTCTTATTGATGCACCCACACATTTTTCATTTCTTTCAAATACTGTTACCTTATAACCACGAACGGCAAGGCTTCTTGCTGTTGACAGTCCTAAAATTCCTGCACCGATTACAATTGCGTTTTTATGCGGCATGAGTGGTAACATTTAAGGATGGTGATAATCCAAAAAGCGCTTTATGTTTTCTTTGAAAATAAATGGCAGATATAACAGTGCCTGCAATACCGATTATTGTTACAGTAAAAACTGCACGAATAAAAAATTCTGTCCAGGATAATTGCACACCAGCGAATTCTTTTATAAATAAGATGAGCACGCTGCCTAAATAACCAAACGCATCAGAGATATACATTATAAAACCAACATTGCTTTGTACTTTATATGTTGCGATCATGCGTTCGAAGTACAATGCATTGAATGGAACATAACTTATATACAAACCTGTTCCGATCAATATCATCCACCAGACCGGGTTAATTATTTTGTTTATAAAAAGCAATGTTGCAATGAGCGCAATTACATAACCACTTATTATAATAATGTGATTCAACATAAAAGCACGCAGATTATTTTTTACAATAATCAGCAGGCTCATACATAAAAGCACCATAACAGAAACAGGCGTTTCTGTTATGGTGAAAATATCAGGATTATTGCCATAACCTAATTCAGTATATAATTCATTTGAAAAATTATCGCGAAAATCTCTGAGTATTGTCAGCAATACATAAGTGGTTACAATTACAATAATACCGGGTAAAAAAAGGCTGATAAAATTTTTACGTTCTTCTTTTGTCATGGGCTTTCTTATGTTCCGGTGCTGTATGTCTTTTTCCGTTGGAGGAGGCATTTGATTTAACAACCACGTAAACAAAAACAAGGGAATTAAAAAAAATGAGCCGGTAACAAAAGGCATCCAAAACTGGTTCACATGATCATTCACTATCAAATTTTTACCGATCGTTTTTACAGCGCCGGAAGAAAAAATAAAACTTACCGATAGTACTGCGCCCATGAATTCTGTTGCTCTTCTTCCTTCAAGATAACTGAACACCAGGCCCCATATCATGCCTAACGGAAATCCGTTCAGCAATAAAAAAATAATATTATAAGGTGATGGTGTTATTGCAAAAAAGAAAAGTGTTATCCATGCAAAAACTATCAATACAATAATAGTGTTTGCTCTTTTATTTAATTGCATGCCAGCTATAAAACGAATGCCATAAAATTTACTCAGCATATATCCAAGGAGCTGAGCTGAAACAAGCCAGACCTTGTAATCTATTTTTAAAAAATATATTCCTTCAAAACCAACAGCAGTAAAAGGTTTTCGAAAAGCATACATGCAGAAATACACACAAAAAGAACACACTGCCGCATAGATGCTGATGAACCATGCAGGCATTTGTTCCAGCTTATTCTTCCATGTTTTTGAAATGAACATTTAGTGAATGTTAAGATTGGAATTAGGAATTAGGAATTTGTCTGCATAGAACCGGAGTATTTACCAATTCCTAATTCCAAATTCCCGGTTACAATAAGCCAGGCAATTCTTTCAAACTATCAATAATATAATCCGGACGATATAATTCCAGTTGTTCTTTTGTATAAGATTTGCCGGTTGTAACCGCAATTGTAAGTAAACATTCCGCATTTCTTCCTTCTTTAATATCCACTTCTGTATCGCCAATTTTTATTACTTTTTTTGGATCAGTAACGTTTGTGCGCCGCATTAATTCCTGTATCATAAAAGGATGTGGCCTTCCTTCAGCTACTTCATCGCTGCTGATAACAAAATCAACCAAACCATTTTTCATCCAACCTAAATGTTCAATGATCACATTGGTGATATTGCTGAAAAAACCTGTATCCAAACCGATCTTTATATTGTTGTTTCTTAAAAATGAAAAGGTCTCTTCCGCATAAGGCATTGCTTCAAGTTCGCCTGAATTTTTATAATAGCTGATCATGTTATCAATAAAAAATTCATGCATTTGATTGATGTAATCTTCTGTGATAACAGATTTATCAGGCGCAAATTCTTCGAGCAACGTGCGGATCGCATCTGTCTTTTTATAGCCCATAACAGTTGCAATTTTTTCAGAAGGCACGATATAATTCTTCTCGCTAAAAGTTTGCGCGAAGGCTTGTGTAATTTCTCCTTTGTCTTTTACAGTAGTGCCCGAGACATCAAATATGGCAAGTTCAATTGTATGCTTCATTTATAGCTTTCTTTTAAATGTTCTTTTATCAGTGTTTTAAAATGCAAAAGTGGCAACAGCACTGCATCACGTTGTTTTGCCTTTTCATCCCAAAGCCGCACTTTAATAATATCGTCAAAAAAAGGATGTTGTTCAAACATCAGTATTTCTGATGCATGCATTGGGCCACCCTGCCATTGCAACGTCTGTAAACTTGCTTCTGATAATTTTGACTGGTATGTTTCATCAACAGCAACGAGATAACGTTTGGCATTTACATGATTTTCCACCATTGCGCAAATACGTTTTGAAAAACCTTTCTCTTTCAGGTATTGCGCGCCAAGGCCTTCATGGTTTATCACGCCATACTTACCCATTTCTTCTGTATGTTCAATATGTTTGAGTAAATGCCCGATGTCATGCAGGAATGAACCCAGCACCAGCTCTTCATCTTCGCCTTGTGCCATTGCTTCCATAGCGCATTGTATCATATGCGATGTTTGCGAAACAGGTTCGCCATCATAATCTTCATCACCATATTTTTCAAACAGTTCTATTATTTCATTGGTGACTTGTTTGTTCGATCTTTCAATATTCATAAAAATTATTTAGTTATAATTTGTGCTAAAGGCTGCATTGCCGGATGATCAGGCTTAAAATCAAAACCCAATAAGGCAGCAAAAGTTGATGCAAGTTGTGCCTGGTATAAAGTATTACAATCAACTGCTTCACCAATATGCTTTGTGTCCGGGCCAATCGCTGCTATCCATATTTGTCCGGAACCCGGAGTGGTATTCCCATGGGTTGTCCATTTATTATTAACTCCTCTTCCGTGATCACAGGTTACGATCAACGTTGTTTTGTTTTTATATTCCGGCATACTTTGTAGCATTTTCCATAGATCAGCTATCATATTATCTTCTGCATGCGCACTTTTTAAATATTGATCGTACAAACCTTCGTGTGCATAATCATCTGTTTCATCAAAAGCGATGTACAATACCCGTGGCTTGTATGCTTTCAAATATTCACGCGCAGCAAAATAAGTAAGCAGGTCAGGCCGCAGATCAAGCGGCTGGGGAGAAAGCGCTTGTACATCATTCAGAAGTTGCAATTGCGGATTATTGAATTGCAATGCATCGTTATTTGAATTTACATAGATGCCACTGCGCCATTTATTCAATATATAAGGAAAACAATCCCATGATGTAAACGCAGCTACTTTTCCTTCATAGCCTTTTTGTTTGTTGATGAATTCAAGCACGTTTACGTTTTTATTCCTGATAGTATCGTTTGAATTAACTGCAGAATCAGGATAACCCGTAAATATTTCGTTATAACCGGGATAAGAAAACCAGTATGGGTTTGCATTATTTACCGAACAACCTTTTGTTCTGTTGCCATAAAGCTGCCCGTGGCTTTCGATGGTTGTCCATAAAAAAGAAAAGAGTTTTTTCCTGCGTTCATTAATATCATCACTCCAGAACTTTTTTACGATCGCATCAGAATCCCTCGTAAATTTTTTATTAACTATGATGGCAGAATCAACTCCTTTAAACACCTCCTGCCAACGCATTCCATCTAATGTAACAATTACGAGATTTTCAGTTTTATGCTGGGCAGAGACTGTTTGAATGATCCATAAAAAAACCAAAACTGTTAAGCTTGTTTTTTTCATTCTTTAGAATTTTAAACAAGCAATGCATAAACATGCATTGCTTTGCTTGTTGTATGAGAAATGCCGATATAAAAGATTATTTAAGCAACCACATAGCTCCGTTAATATCATCGTTGCCACTATACTGCGATTGCAATGCGGCAGTATAATTGGTTGCATTTGCTGTTTTTTCGTTTGAAGGATATTGAAAGCGCAGCGGAATTCTTCCGCTGTTGCCAGTACCGGTTCCGGTTGTAAATGTTGGCACACCGGTTCTTCTGTTTTGATAATATGCTTCCAAACCGGAATGACGAAACATAGCCAGATATTTCTGCTGTAAAATCTGCGTTAGCCCTGTTGTGCTGCCGGCATATTTTACAAGTGGCTGTGCATAATAAGTATCAAAGTTTATACTTACAGTTACGGCATTATAAAGCGCTGTTGAGCCGGGGCTTCCCGATTTAAGAAAATAAGCAGTGTATGGGCCATTTTCAGGAATACCATAAGAAGCCATTGAGGCTTTAATACCGGCCATGTAATAAGCTTCTGCGTTGCCTGACGGGCCCGAAGGAATCCATCCACGGTTAATGGCTTCTGCGATGTTGAAACACATCTCAGGATAACCAACCTGTATACTTGGCTCGCCGGTGTAGGTTTCATAATAACGATGGCGGTTGATTAAAGAATATTGCCCTGAATTTGTTTTTTGATACATTGTTCCCAAATCTTCGCCCGGATCAGCACCTACAAAAACGCTAAAGTCTGTTGAGTCTTTACCCGTTACCAATGCAGTTGCAGGTTCAGTAGTTGCATATACCCGTGGGTCTTTTAACTGCGTTAATAATCCTACATACGTTGCCGAAGTATTATACCGTAATGCATCGAACCCAAAATTGCCGGGATTCATTGGATATTCATTAGTAGGATAAAGAAATGTATATTGAAGATTATCCGCGTCGCTTTGCATTACCGGGTATTTTGTTGGATTATTTAAGATTGAAGGAAACTGCGATTTAATATTAAGGTCAGCATCATCTGCCTGTTTGCTTAATTCGATCATCAAACGTAACCTGTATGTATTTACAGCCTTTTGCCATCTGGTGAGATCGTTATTAAAATAAATATCACCTTTCATGGTATTATCCTGTATTGCAATAAGTGCTGCCAATTCTGTGTTGGCACTATCCAGCCAAATAAAAGCCTGTTGAAAAACTTTTTTCTGGGGATCGTAGGTAGGCGTAAGTTCAGTTGTTCCCTGCAAAGCATCGGTCATAGGAATATCACCCATTTCCAAACTCATCTTGGTAAATAAATAAGCTTTGAAAAAATATGCCATTGCATTGTATACATTACCTGCGGGCAAACCAACAACAGTGGCCTCTTCATCCATCTTTACAACATTGGTAAGTGTTGCATAATAATCATCACCCGGGCCAAAATCGTAACGGTTATTGCCATAATAGTCGTAATCACAACAATAGTATTGTCCCCATCTTTCCTTCATCGTATAAGGTGCTTCAAAAACACTGTTTTCAACTCCGTTCAGCAATAATGATGATGGTACGGTTACGGGCTTGTTTTCATTTATTGATAAGCTATCAAAACTTTTTTTACAGCTTGCTGATACCACTAAGATAGCCAGGCAAGGCGTCAATATTCTAATCAGACTTTTCATAACGATTGATATTTTTATTTTAGAATACAATATTTAAGTTTATGCCATACCTGCGTGTGGTTGGTGTTTGTAATACCGTTGAAGTTGTTGCGTAGTTATATTGGTTTATGTCAACATCTTTAAAACGCGGGTCTTTATAGAAGTAGAGCAGGTTGCGCCCCACCAGTGTAATATCAAGTTTGCTGATAAAACTATTTTTTAATACTGACTGCGGCAAACTATAACCGATGGTTACTTCACGCAATGCTGCATAGGTTTTGCTCATTAAATTTGATTCACTTGTGTTATAATAATCGCTTACGTATTGTTGTACGAGTGTAGTGGAGGTGTTCGGTGCAAATTTCAAATCACCATAATTCAAAATAGCACCTGTTTGTGAATCAAAATTTATGGGCACTCCATTAGAAACTACAACGCCTTTACCCACATAAGACCCATGCCATGAAGTATCTCCGGCATGTGCATTATCATCTGCTCTTGATACACCAAAAGCACCTTCTACCGTTTCAATATTTCTACCACCGCGCATTGTTTTTAAATGCATATAATCTGTTGTAACACCACCTACGCTTCCATCAAACTGAACACCCAGTGTAAATTGTTTATAGCTGAACTTATTGTAAATGCTCCATTGAAAATCTGCATTAAGATTTCCAAGAAATTGTGGAACCGGATTATAAAGCGGGTAACCTGAAGCATCATATATAATTTGTCCATCAGTAGTTTTTACAAAAGCGCTTCCATAAAATTTATCTACACGGTCACCAACTTTTGCGTTTGCATTAGCAAGCGATCCATCAACATAAGAAGCGTAAGTAGTTTGCCCCGGAGGTAACTCATCATATACTTCTTTAAATGTGCTCCAGTTAACCAATACGTCCCATTTAAAATCTCTTTTTTGTATAGGCGTACCTGTTAATGAAAGCTCATAACCTGTTTTCTTTGTTTTTAATGCATTGATATAATAATAGCTGAAACCTGATGCCGTGGAAATAGGATTCTGTAAGATCTGCGGGCCATCAATATACTGGAAAGCAGTAGCGCTTAAGCCCAGCCTGTTTTTCAGGAAATTGATATCGACACCTCCTTCATAGTTAACACGATTGAATGTTTTAATATTCGGATCGTACAAATTACTCGTGTAATAAGCAGCCGTTTGGTTATTATAAGGTTTGCTTGTTGAGTAAACAGACGAAAGCGAATAATCAGGACCGCCATAAGGTGATGCATAATTATCTCCGTAACCCAGCGGGTAATCAAATAACGATGTACCGGATGGATTTTCACCAAAAGCGGTTATTGTATTAAAAGGTGCTGCGCCAATAGTTGCAGATGTTGCATCGCCATGCACGGTTGCATAAGAAGCTCTTAGTTTTAAGAATGAAATTATGTTGGGAAGAATCTTTAAATAATCTGAAAGAGGAGCAGCAACAGAAACGCTCGGATAAAAATAGCTATCGTGTGCCGCAGGTAATGCCGAAGATTTATCAACACGCCCTGTAAAAGATAAAGTTGCATACTTGCTGAATGTTGCATCTAATGAGTAGTATGCACTAAACACCCGCATTGAAGAACTGAAACTGCTTGATTGGATCGGGTTCAATGAATTGCTGAATGTGTACAATTCAGGAATGGTTAAATAGTCTGTGGAAGTCCAGCTTGAATTGTATTCAAAAATTCGTGCGCTTCCGCCAACCAATCCTGAAAGATTAACAAACTTTGCTACCTCGTAATTATAGTTTAACTGAATGTCTGTATTGCTTTCAAAAAGATCACGCCTGTCTTCGCGGTAATCACCCATATTGCCTTCTCTTCCGTAAGGATGCGCAGAATAAGGCATTTTTTCTGTGCGCAAAAGATTATAGGTTGTTATTTGTGTGCGCGGGGTTATGTTCAAATGTTCATTGATCTTGTAGTTTGCAGATATGTAGCCGTTGATATCTGTTTTATAGTGGCCGCGTAACCAGTCATCTACCATAAACCATGGATTATGATAGCGCTGGTATTCTGCAAATATGGATTGTGTTCCCACTTCACCAGGCTGCCAGATACCTTTAATTAAAGGTGAGTTTACGTCCCAGTCGGCGCCTGTCCAAATTGCTACATTATAAATTAAACTGTTTGGACCATAATCAACATCAGGAAAATTTGGTGAGTATTGGCGATTGAAATTAATGTTTGCATTCACTGTTAAACGGCTGTTTAATTTATAGGAACCGTACACACTAAAGTTGGTTATGTTCAGCTCATTGTTTGGTATAATGCTTTGCTGGTAAGATTGCGACAGAGAAAAGCGAAGTGTATAATTATCACCTGTTGCATTCAACGCAATATTATTGGTGGTTTGAAAACCAGTTCTCAAAAAGTTTGAAAGATTATTTACACCACGTGCTATATAAGGTGTTGGTTCAATATGACCGGTATAAGTATAGCCTGGAAATTTTGTAGTAAAGGTTTGATTAGGATCATACGTTCCATCCCATTGTGGTATTGGCTGACCATCAAATTTTGGCCCCCAAACATCATAATCATTATCATTCAGGCCCCCGCCTTTGCCATCACCAAAAGCATAGAGCTCATTTTCTCCCGGCCCGTATTCGTTCTGTAACCTGGGAAAAGCCAGGAAGCCTTTATCCCATGAGTTGGTTGAGTTAAACTCTATATCAAAACCTTTATTCCTTAATCCCTTTTTGGTAGTGATAAGAATAGCGCCATATTGTGCACGGCTTCCATACAATGCTGCTGCAGTAGGTCCTTTTAATACGGTAAATGTTTCAACATCATCGGGATTGATATTCCATGTGTCTGAATTGATGGGAACACCATCAATAACATACAGCGTAATTTCATTGCCACGCAATAAAACGGTGGGCTTACGCAGCAATTCTGCAGAAGGCCCCACAGATAAGCCTGCTACTTTTCCCTGTAAACCTGTTATCGGGTTCTGGTCTCTGGCCTTTACCAGGTCTTCACCCTTTACCTGCTGTACTGCATAACCCACACGCTTTGCTTCTTTCTTTACACCCAATGCTGTTACTACAACATCACTTAATTGTTCTGTTGAAGGTGAGATACTGATGGTAATAAAGCCATTATCCGCAACTGCAACTGTTTGCGGATTGTACCCGATAAAGCTTGCAGTTAATTTCTGGCCAACGCTGGCATTAATGGTAAAATTTCCCTGCGCATCAGAAAGTACATTTTGTTTGCCTGCTGAAACCGTTGCACTTACTACAGGCACCTGTGTTGCAGAATCAACAATTTTGCCATGCAGTTGCAGGGTTTGTGCATTGGTGTTTAAGAAGAAAAAAAGTACGAATAAACAACCTGAAATAGACTTAATTTTTTGTAATGGTCGCTTCATAACATTTAGTTTTAGAATGAAGCGGCAAATCTATTTTGGCGTTACCCAAGCGCCCTTAACGAGAGGTTAACAAATGATGAATGAATTATTAAATTTCTTGCCGTAACAAAAACATAATTCAGGCTTAATGCAGGGGTTATATTTTTTGCTTAAATGGCAAATGCTTTAAGTATATAATACGGCCATTTGAATGAATAAAAAGGTTGCAGGGACATTTAAGCAGCTTCACCAGGCATAGGAAGGTTTTTAAATTTTTGTAAATGAGGAATAGTGTTCCAGGTTAACAATCTCGGTTGAACTATAAATTGTGACAAATACCTTTATTGTTAACATCAGGAACCATTAAACCTGCGCTTTGCTATGCGTTACTACTATGCCTGTATATGCAAACCAGCCTGTTTTATCATTACAGGCCATAAATTCTTTTCCGTATAAACTTTGATACAAGGTTTATATTATTTATTTATGAAGTTTGTATTCAAAACAGGAATAACGTGAACTGGTACCAGGTTAAAGAAATAGAAACAATTGACTCTCCTGCATTGATCGTATATAAAGAACGCGTGCAGCAAAACATCAATTCAATTATAGCAATGAAAGATGTTGCACAGTTACGACCGCATATAAAAACAAATAAGATAGCTGAAGTATGTGCAATGATGTTGGCTAAAGGCATTACAAAATTTAAATGCGCAACTATTGCTGAAGCAGAAATGTTGGGAATGATAAAAGCGCCGGATGTTTTATTGGCTTACCAGCCAACGCCAACAAAAGCAAAACGGTTCGTACAGCTTGTTCAGCAATATCCTGCAACGCATTTTTCCTGTTTGATAGACGATGCGGTGAATGCTTACAATATATCAACTGTGTTTTCAGAAAATAAATTTTGTATTGATGTTTATATTGATTTAAATGATGGCATGAACAGAACAGGCATTCAGCCGGCAAATGCTTTTGATCTTTTTGATGAATGTGAAAATTTTAAAGGAATAAACATCATCGGCCTGCATGTGTACGACGGGCATATACGCGATACTGATATTGAGGAACGCAGGCGAAGAACGGATGAAGCCTTTACAACCGTAATTGATCTGGCCGGTAAAATTGAAGCAGCAACAGGAAAGCAGCCGAAAATAGTTGCCGGTGGCTCACCCACATTTCCTGTTCACGCGTTGAGAAGTAATGTTGAATGCAGCCCGGGCACATTTGTGTTTTGGGATCATGGGTATAAAACGCAATTGCCTGATGAACCTTTTGAATATGCTGCGCTTGTAATAACAAGAGTAATTTCTATTATTGATGAATATACTATTTGCGTTGATCTTGGGCATAAATCTGTTGCCGCGGAAAATGTTATTGAAAGGCGTATTCATTTTTTGAATGCAGAAAATGTGCAGCCGGTTGGTCAAAGTGAAGAGCACCTGGTTTTAAAAGTGGATGACGCTTCCGTATATAATATTGGCGATGTTTTTTACGGCGTACCTTATCATATTTGCCCTACTGTTGCTTTGTATGAAAGAGCCGTTGTTGTTGAAAAAAATGAAGCAGTTGATGAATGGAAAATAATTGCAAGAAACAGGAAAATAAATGTGTAAACCCCCGCTTTACGGTGCAGGCCGGATTTGAGAGGATTGAATGGATTTGAACGATTATAGTTTTTAAATAGAGCAGCAGCATAAGAGCAGATTTTATATTTCGTGTCTTAAAAGGTGAATAGAGTTCCTAATGTACAAGTGTTGCGATCCTAAATCAAGTGCGGGACAGGCTGCACCGTGATGCCATGACACGCCGCAGCTTGCAAACAAAAAATACTTGCGGCGTTCATTGAGACCTTTGAAAAAACATAATGAACGAGATAAATACTAAAATTGATAACCCTAAAAATACTTTAAACATAGATTTTGAATGAACTGATGAATTGTGCCCAGGCTTTTTATAAATTGCGGGAATAATTTAATAAACCACGGCTGCTTTTTAATTTAAACTAACATTAGTCCGGCTCATAAAAATATCAATTACAAAACTGTTGCGTAAAAATTATGCAATACCAAAATATAAACTGATGAAGAAAAGAAGTTTAAAAGAATGGATAATCCGCCTGTTGATATATGCAACGATAGGCTTTGCTATTGCTTATTTCTGGCAGCAGATGAAAAATAACCGCTAATGAGTGAAAGCCAAAACATACCGCAGGAAAATTTCAAAGAACAAGTTCCAAACAGCAAAGAAGTAGTGAATGAAAATGTTTCACCGGAACAAATTATTACATCGGCTGAGTTTTCAAATGAGACATTAGAAATCCCAAAATCAGAAATCGAAAACATGGAAGTGCATCATCACCCTCACGTGGATTCCCATTTGCATGGGAAGAAAAAGTTCAAAGAATATTTTTTGGAGTTCTTAATGATATTTTTAGCAGTAACACTTGGCTTTTTTGCTGAGCAGATGCGTGAAAACGTTGCTGATCACAGCAGGGAAAAAGAATTCATGAAATCAATGGTGGAAGACCTGAAAACAGATACAGCAAACATGAACACTTTTTATACCCACTCAAATTTGGTTATCAGCCAAATAGATTCACTCATGTATTTAATAAGAAATCCGGACCGCAATCATTACGGGCAAAGCATGTATTATTTCGCAAGAGTTATAACCACAGGGCTAGGGAGATTTGAATTGAGTGACAGAAGCTATGAAGAAATGAAAAGTTCCGGTTCATTGCGGCTTGTTAATGATGATGTGCTTTCAGATTCCATATCAAAATACTATTCATCGCAAACTAATTTTAAAGAGCAGGCAGAATTGCAACTTACCAAAATGGCTGCTTATACTGATATTGCCACCAGGCTTTTTGATGGTAACGTGTTTCAGCAAATGCTGCAAAGATTTCCTTACAAAGTAATTCCGCCACAAGGAAACCCGCAATTGCTTACGAATGATGCAGCTATCATAAATCAATACGTTGGTACGCTGCATTATTATAGTGCAATCATCATAATTAATTCAAGCAGGGCAAAACTGGAAAGCAACTCTTCAATTAATCTTATTAAAATGATCCAGGAGAAATACAACCTTCATTAACTGATTGTAAGAATAAAAGAAATAACAATCAAATCAAAATAACGGAGTACAACATTATCCAAAGTAGAAAGCAAAATTTCAAACAATACTCTATCAGTCACTAAAAATATATCATGAAAACAAAAACAATTTTACTCAACCTCTCCGCATTAATTTTTTTAAGTTGTACACTTCATGCACAAACGCAAAAAGAAACCACTACTATAAAAGTTGATATTAAACAAGACAGTATAATTAATTACAAGAAGTCTCAAAAATCAGTAACGCATGGCTCGGTAACTGTTGAAGGCAATAAGATAAATTACGAAGCAGTAGCCGGAACGCTTATTCTTAAAAACAGCCTGGACACGCCCACGCTCAGCATGTCTTATATTGCTTATTTTAAAGAGGAAGGAGATGCAGCGCAACGTCCGCTTACTTTTATTTATAATGGCGGTCCCGGAAGCGCTACTATCTGGCTGCACATGGGTGCATGGGGCCCGCAGCGTGTTTACCTGGACGATACTTCACGCACCAAAGCACCTTATAAAACTGTGAACAACGATTACAGTTTGCTTGATGCCAGCGACCTGGTTTTTATTGATGCGCCGGGTACAGGGTTTGGCGAAGTGATTACCAAAGAAAAGGGTGGTGCAGGAAAGCCTGAAGATTTTTTTGGTATTGACCAGGATGCACATGCATTCGCCAATTTTATTACACAATTCCTTTCTGATTTTAACCGGTGGAATTCACCTAAATATTTATTTGGAGAAAGTTATGGCACGTTTCGCTCGGCTGTTGTTTCCAACATTTTGCAAAGCCAGGAGAATGTTGGTTTGAATGGAGTGATATTGCTTTCTCAATTATTAACATATGGTAACATGACGGATGCTGCAAAAGAAAATCCCGGTGATGATCAGTCGTACCAGCTTGCCTTACCATCGTACGCTGCAACTGCATGGTATCATCATAAATTGCCTAATCAGCCTGAAAACTTAGAATCACTGTTGAAAGAAGTAGAGCATTTTGCAATGAATGAATATGCGCAGGCACTTAACCAGGGTTCGATGCTTGATTCAACTGCTTTTAATAATATCGCAGAGAAATTGCACAATTATACCGGGCTGCCTGTGGCTTATATAAAGAAAGCAAACCTGCGTATAACCGGACCGCAATTTGAACAAAGTTTACTTAGTGATGAAAGTAAAATCACCGGGCGTTTAGATGCACGGTTTAGTGGTGCTGCCATTGATCCATTGGGTGAATATGCAGATTACGATCCGATGGATTCTTATATTGATGCAGCTTTTGCAGCAACATTCAATAACTATGTACGTACAGACCTTGGGTTTGGAAAAGGCATGAAGTATAAAGTTTTTGGTGATATACACTCATGGGATTTTAAACGTCAGCAGGGATTTGGAATTTTTCCAAATGTTATGAATGATCTCGCGCAGGCGATGATCTACAACCCTGATCTGAAAGTAATGCTGAATATGGGTTATTTTGATTTAGGCACGCCTTATTTTGAAGGTATGTATGAAATGCATCACCTGCCTGTTCCTAATGAACTGCAAAAAAATATTGAATTTCATACTTATTATTCCGGGCATATGGTGTACCTGCATCCCGAATCACTAAAACAACTGCATGATAATGTAGCAAAGTTTATTAACGATACACATTAAGTAAACAAGAGTTTGAATAATGCCTGAAGAACAAAACATAGAACAAAGTCCGGAAGACGGAAAGACCGAAAGACCGGAAGAAGTGAATTCAACTATTTCACAGGAGCAGATTATTGCATCAGCTGAGTTTTCAAATCAAACATCAGAAATCCTCAAATCAGACATACCAAACATGGAAGTACATCATCATCCCGACCTGCATCACAAGAAGAAAAATTTCAAAGAATATTTTTTGGAATTCTTAATGATATTTCTTGCGGTAACACTTGGCTTTTTTGCAGAAACAATCAGGGAAAATATCTCAGAAAATAAACAAGCCGGTGAATTAGCAAAAAGCCTTTACCAGGAAGTGTTTGTTGATTCAATAAACGCACAGAATATAATTAAGCAGCGGCTGCAAAAAGAAGAAAGCCTTAAGTTATTTGGAAAGATTGTAAACGATAGTGATCTCACAAATCCCCCAAAACAATTTTATACTGCATTTGCATGGTCATTCTTTATTACAACTGCTATAACGTTTGAGCCAAATGATGGTGTGTTAAGCCAATTAAGAAACTCTGGTACGCTGCGTTATTTTCATAATATGAATGTACAAAGTAAAATAGGTGAGCTTAGTGTTGATATTACAAAGATCAGAGAACGGCAACAACAAGAATACAATTTTGCTTCTGCCAATGTAAGACCATTCGTTTTAAAATATTTTGATTTTAAATTACTTGATTCTGTTCTTAATGAAGGCAATCTGTCAATGGTAGAAACGTTGCTGCAGGATAGTTCAAAGCTTTCTGTAAGTGAGAAGATCAGAAACTTTGATGACTTCAATAAAGCAGATGCGGTAAATCTTGCCTACTATTATGGCATCATGCTAAGATCATCAAGACAGACGCAATTTGCACAATATGTAAAAGCAAATCACGAATTGCTGCAGTTATTACGCAGCGAATATCCGGTAAGCAAATAATGTTTAGAATACTAAAAACAAATGCAGCCAATAATTATTAATTAATTAACCGATAACACTATGGAAGTACATCATCATCCCAAAGTAGAAAAGAAAAATTTCAAAGAATATTTTTTGGAATTCTTAATGATATTTCTTGCGGTAACACTTGGCTTTTTTGCAGAAAGTTTAAGAGAGCACGTAAATGATAATTCAAAAGAAAGCGAATATATAACCGCACTTTCTAAAGACCTTATGGGTGACACAACGAATATTCATACGTGGATAGAAGCATTTAATTCCCGCATTAATGAATATGATTCGGTAATTAATATGCTGCGTGCTCCTGAAAAAATAACTAATGGTGCAAAACTGTATTATATGTCAAGAATAACAACCAGGGGCACTGTGTTTGAGGACAATAATAATACAATGATCCAATTAAATATTTCAGGCAATTTCAGGCTTATACGAAATAAACAGCTGGCAGAAAAGATAGTAGCTTATCAGAATGATATCGACAACTATAAAAGAATAAACGAATACGATTCTTACGAAGCACGTGCTTTATATGAACCACAGTCTAAACTTTTTAATGCTTTCGTTTTTAATGACATGAGCAAGCCGATAACCGATTCAACTGTTACCAGCAGCAATACATTGTTAGGTGGATTTAGAAATGTTTTCAAAGAGCCTTCAGGAAACCCGCAATTAATTACACAGGATGCAGAAAAAATAAATGACTTCGTGTATTACCTGCATCAACGGAGATCAACATTTGCTGCCGAAATACTTATTCTTTATAAGCAGGAACAAGATGCGGTTGCACTAATAAATCTTATCAAAGAATATAATTCATAGAATACATGGAAGTACATCATCACCCCAAAGTAGAAAAGAAAAATTTTAAAGAATATTTTCTGGAATTCTTAATGATATTTCTGGCTGTAACACTCGGCTTTTTTGCTGAAGGCTTAAGAGAACACATAAGTGATAATGAAAAAAGAGATCAATATATTGAATCCCTTGTTGAGGATCTTGAATCTGATTCATTAAGAATACAAAACATTCTGCATTTTGATGACGCCAAAATAGCAGGATTAAGCGGGATGTATCAATGCTATGATACAGTTACAAATGATCTTAAAGCAACATCCTGCATGGGTGCATTAATAAAATATTCAAAAGTAAACAGGGCCTTCCAATTAAATGACCGCACACTTGCGCAACTCGCCAACGCTGGTGGATTCAGGCTTTTAGAAAAGCAGGATGCTGACAGTATTCTTACGTACGAAAGATCTTACAGAGCCTACCATGATTTTGAAGGTACCATATACCAGGAAGCACAGGATAATGTTCGCAATACATTGAATGAACTGGCCGATTTCAAAGCGATTGCACCATTACAGGTAGTTTCATCTGCCATAGGACTTGATACCGGCAGCAGCACACTAACCAGGCCTTTATTATTTTCTGATGACCGTATTTTGGTTAATAAATGGTTCAATCAATTGTTATTGTACCTAAGAGTTATAAAAGCACAACGGCTTTTGCTTTACAACCTGCAAGTGCAGGAAAGCAATCTTATCAGGTTTTATAAAAAAAAGCATCATATTAAATAGATATGGAAGTACATCATCACCCACACGTAGAAAAGAAAAATTTCAAGGAATATTCCCTGGAGTTCATTATGATATTTCTTGCTGTAACGCTCGGCTTTTTTGCAGAAGGCCTTAGAGAAAGCATAACAGACCATGCAAAAGAAAATGAATACATCATCTCCATGGTTGAAGATGCAGCAACAGATACTGCCAACATTCATATAGCCATTAGACAAAATGATAAAAGAGTTGCTTCTTTAGATACGCTGGCAACATATTGCTTTAACTATACCGGATCGCAGGCAGATGATGAGGCAATTTACAGGTTGTACAAAAGAGCACTTGTTCATCCCGACATGGTAAGCCCTACCGAGCGCACTCTATTGCAATTAAAAAATTCCGGCGGTATGCGGCTGATAACAAAAAAAGCTGCAGTAGATAGTATTATTGCTTATGATGATATGGCAAAAAAACTGGCTGACCAGTTGGTTTATTATGAAAGATATCAGAATGAGTCTGTGAATTCGTCTTTTGAACTTTTGAATTTTAAATATTACCAGTCAGGCCTTAACAGTAAAAATGCAGCACAGGATTATACTTCGGCCGTTTTGTTAAGCCACGACAAAATAAAACTGGTAGAGTTTGGCAACAGGATATCAATATATAAAGGCGTAGTGGCTTTTTATGTTTCAAGATTAAATGAAATGAATGATCACGCTATTGGCCTGATTAAAACTTTGAAAGAACAATACCATTTGAAAGATGAGTGAAGAAGAAAAGATAAAACAAAGTCTGGAAGACGGAAAGTCCGAAAGACCGGAAGAAGTGAATGAAAATATTTCACAGCAAGAAACAGTTGAACAAAGTGAAGCGCCAATCGAAACATCAGACATCACCATATCAGACATACCAAACATGGAAGTACATCATCACCCGCATGTAGAAAAGAAAAACTTTAAAGAATATTTTTTAGAATTCTTAATGATATTTCTTGCGGTAACAATGGGCTTTATTGCAGAGAATATAAGAGAAGGTATCAGCGATACCAGCAAAGAAAAAGAATATGTGCGATCACTTTATGACGATATGCAGCGCGATAGTATAAACATAGGCACAACCGTTTATTTCGCTGGTCGCCAGATAAACAAAATTGACTCGTTAATATATATAATTAATCAACCTTTGCCCGACAGTAATGAAATAAATGCAGCTTACTTTTGTTCAAGAATTGCTACCAGGGCAATACCTTTTGAACAAGCTGACCGTACCATACAGCAATTAAATAACTCCGGCAATTTCAGGCTTATAAAAAATGTTGCACTGGCAGACAGCATTATAGAATATGAAAAAAACATTGCTGCATACAGGGAAAATCATGCAGTGGGCATGGAAGAGCGTCAACTTTTGTATCCTTTCATTTCTATCATTTTTGATGCAAATGTTTTTCAAACTATGGTTGACAGTACCAATCACATTCAAAGAACTTCAGGCCTTCATTCAATAAATAATGGAGATAAAAAATTAAACAACCAGTTTATTTATTATTTGCACCAGATAAAATCAACCATAGCTGCTGAAAAGATTAACCTGCTTAGTATCTCCCGGCAAACATCTGCTATACGGGAAATTATAATAGAAGATTATAAAACTATAAACCAAAATATGGAAGCATCATCACCACAAAGTGGGAAAGACAAATTTTAAAGAATATTTTCTCGAGTTTGTTATGATATTTCTTGCTGTTACAATGGGTTTTATTGCTGAAAATATTCGTGAAGATATTACTGAACACCAGCGCGCAAAAACATTTGCGGCAACTATGATACAGGATCTTAAAGCCGACACTGTTCAACTGGCCGCCTATAACAGATATTATTCGAGGGCAGCAAATAACATAGACACATTTATGCAACTGCTTACTGCAAATGATCCACAAAATATTCCGTCCGGGAAATTATACTGGTATGGTTTATGGGGCGGAGCGCGTAACAATTTTGTTTCAAATGATGCTACGTTTCAACAAATGAAAAGCTCAGGTTCGCTGTCTTTTTTTAAACCTGTTATTGCAACTGACGTAACAAAATACGACAGGTTTTGCCGCTTGTTACAAGCCACAGACGAAATGAACCGCGATGTTTATACTGAAGTAAGAAAGACCAGGTCGATGATATTTGAATTTAAATACAACGAGATTGCAAACCAGATTGCACAAAGAAGCAGGATTGCATTCAGCCAGGCAAGTATAGATTCTTTCATCGCAACAAACCCTCCTTTGTTAAGTTATGATAAAACACTGTTTAATGAATATGTTGAACTGGTGCGTTCAAGATTTATACGAAATTATAATGTGGCTTATTCAGATTCGTTGATCAAACAAGCGAACATTGTGTTAAATGAACTACACAAAGAATATAATTTTGATGAGTAATTAACAAAAAAAAATGGCTTTAAATTATCAACCAAAAGTGAATAGGAAAGCGGTGAAAATATATTTCCTGGAATTTATAATGACAACGCTTGCAATAACATTAGGGTTTTTTGCAGAGAACGTTCGTGAGTCTTCTATTGATAAAAAAGTTACAACCCAATATTTGGAAACTTTTCAACTCGAGCTTCTCAATAATAAGATTGTATTCAACAATTATGACAGCATTTATAACAGCATTATGCCGGCAGAAGACAGCATAGTAAATATCTTTTATGAAAAGACGGAAAACAAAAACCTGTATACTATTGGCAGGCTGCTTGCCAGAACAAGAAGATTTATAATACCTCCTATAAGTATTTCAGCGTACCAGCAAATGGTTAATTCAGGCGGCTTGAAAAATATATACAATCTTGCACTTAAAGATTCAATGGCTGTTTATTCTGAGCTGATACAACAGATCGAAAACTATAACGCATATATTTTTGATCTGCGCAGTGCCAACTCTCCTCAAATAGGTATGCTTGAAGATTTTCACGATTTTGCAGGGCCGGATCATATCCCTTCTATAGATAGTTATCCTGCTTTAACCGCACGCGAAAGAAGATTTATTATTTATTATTACAGAACGCTCTTCATGCGGTCTTTGTCAGATAAAAGCCTGCTGGAAAGATTAATGCTTACCAATGATCATTTGTTGTCGACGATAAACCAGGAGTTAAAAAAATAAACCGGTAACATGAACATGATTTGATGAATGATTATCCGATCAGAATAATAAGCTTTTCAATTATGTTTACAATAGATGCACATCTTGATCTTAGCATGAACGCAATGGAATGGAATCGTGATTTGCGTAAATCTGTGTTTGAACTGCGTGAAAGTGAAGCTGGTTTGCATGATAAACCTGATCGTGCAAAGGGAACTGTTGCATTTCCTGAACTAAGAAAGGGTAATGTTGGATTGGTAGTAGCAACACAAATTGCGAGATATGTTTCCCCCGGAAATCCTTTGCCGGGCTGGCATTCACCAGAACAGGCATGGGCGCAAACACAGTCCCAGCTTGTATGGTATAAAGAAATGGAAGCCTGCAATGAAATGAAAATGATCACCAATATTCATGAATTGAATAAACATGTTGAGTTATGGATGAATGATAACAACATGCAAAAACCTATCGGTTATATTTTAAGTTTGGAAGGAGCTGATTCAATTGTTTCAGTTGATTATCTGCAGCGCGCATATGATTATGGTTTGCGTGCTGTTGGTCCTGCGCATTATGGCCCTGGCCGTTATGCAAACGGAACAGATGCAACAGGACATTTGAATACGGATGGCAAGGCCTTATTAAAAGAAATGGAACGTTTAAATATTATTCTGGATGCAACACATTTGTGCGATGATGCATTTTGGGACGCTATGAATTTGTTTCATGGTAATGTTTGGGCAAGCCATAATAACTGCAGGAAATTTGTAAATCATAATCGTCAATACAGCGATGAACAAATAAAAGTTTTAATAGAACGCGATGCTGTTATTGGCGCTTCCTTTGATGCGTGGATGCTTGTACCTAACTGGAAGCGGGGTACACCAACACCTGAAAATATGGGATGCGATCTTAAAAAAGTGATAGATAACATTGATCATATTTGCCAGCTTTCAGGAAATAGTTTACATGCTGGTATAGGTTCTGATCTTGATGGCGCTTTTGGTAAAGAACAATGCCCTTATGATCTTGAAACAATTGCCCATCTCAACAAAGTTCCCGCATTATTAAAGCAACACGGTTATTCAGGCAACGACGTTGAAAATATTATGCATGGAAACTGGCTCAGGTTTTTAAGAAATGCATGGAAATAAAAAATAATTTTTTCACTTTAATTCTGCTTTAAAATTGTTTCTTGCAAAAATGTTCTGAAATTGTTATTCCTCATTTAATAAAATAAGCGCTCATTTATTTTTACTTCATGAAATTAATTATTACTATTACCTGCATTGCTTTTTTTTGTCTTCAGTTAACTGCACAAACATTGCCTGTGGCCCTGAATTACCAAAATGCTTATGATAAACAGACCCGTTCAATGGATGGGAAGCCCGGAAAAAATTACTGGCAAAATACAGCCGCATACAACATTGCTGTAAGCTTTGATCCTGCATCAAGAGTTGTTTCAGGTACAGAAACTATAGTGTATTCAAATAATAGTCCTGATACATTAAATACTATCGGCTTCAAGTTGTATCCGAACTTGTATCAGAAAGGAGCAGAGCGTGATCAGCCAATTAAAAGTGCTGATGTAAGCGATGGCGTGCAGATACGGGACTTTGCGGTAGGTGGAGCTCACCTGTCTCCGGATTCATTGGATATAGAGGCAACCAATATGTATGTGCCGGTATCCGGTTTATTACCCGGCGGACAGATGCAATTCAATATTTCATTTTCATATGTGCTGAACAAAACTTCACACCTGAGAACAGGCATGGTAGATGATAGCTCAGCATTCATTGCATATTTCTTTCCGCGCATTGCCGTGTATGATGATATTGATGGCTGGAATAAAATTCCTTATACAGGAACGCCTGAAATGTATAATGATTTTTGTTCGTTTAATATTGCCGTAACTGTTCCCAAAAATTATATTGTTTGTGCAACCGGTAACCTGCTGAATGCAGCCGAAGTGTATGCCCCTTCCATCGTACAACGCATCGGCGAAGCAGAAAAAAATGATGGCATTACAAAAGTGATCGATACATCAGACCTGCAGCAAGGAAACATAACTGCTCAAAATCTAACCAATACATGGAAGTTCAGTGCAGACAGCGTTACAGACTTTGTGTTTGCAACAAGCAATCATTATATATGGTATTCAAGCAGCCTTGTAGTTGATCCTTCAACACAAAGAAGAACAAGGGTAGATGCTGTTTTTAATCCGCAACATGCAGATTATTTCAAAGTTATTAATCAGGCAAGAAAAACAGTTGAATTGATGAGTTATACGCTTCCTGCATGGCCTTATCCTTATCCTCATGAAACAGTGTTTGATGGCCTTGACCAGATGGAATATCCTATGATGGTAAATGACAATCCTGTTGAAGATAATGCGGATGGAATAGAGTTAACCGACCATGAAATATTTCATACAATGTTTCCATTTTATATGGGCATTAATGAAACAAAATACGGATGGATGGATGAAGGCTGGGCAACGTTAGGAGAGTGGCTGCTTTCACCCATGATAGATTCAACCATTGAACCGGATGATTATGGCATGGATGCTTATGATAACAGCGCTGACCACGATTTTGACGTACCCATTACTACACTAAGCACCCAGCAAAACGAAGAGAGTTATTTCCTCAATTCATATCCCAAACCCGGCATGGGTTATCTGTATATAAAAGATATGCTGGGCGATAAATTGTTTACAACTGCATTGCATTATTATATTCAGCAATGGCACGGCAAACACCCGATGCCACTTGATTTTTTCAATTGCATGAATACCGGCAGCGGAAAAGATATGAATTGGTTCTGGAAGAAATGGTTTTATGAAAACGGTTATCCTGATCTCGCCATAACAAACGTAAAACAAAGCGGTACACAGGTTACTGTAACAGTTGAGATGAAAGGCAGTAAACCTGTTCCCGTTGATATTACGGTTTATTATAAAAACGGTTCAACGAAAACATTGCATCAAAGCATTGCAGTATGGGAAAACAGTGTTACAACCTCATTAAGCTTTACAGCAACCGGTTCAATTAAAAAAATTGTTTTAGGTGATGTTCATGATGCAGACAGCTATCCCTCTAATAACGTATGGAAGATGAAATAGAGTTAATATGAAAGCGCAAAGCGATATGCCCTGCGCTTAAACATTTAACCGTTCAGGTCTAAGATATTTTGGTGAACTCAACTCTGCGGTTCATGGCTTTGCCTTCAGGTGTATCATTGCTTCCTATGGGTTTGCTTTCTCCAAAACCTTTTGTGGTAAGCCTTGAAGCATCAATACCACTGGCAACAATAGCTGCTTTTACTGCATCTGAACGTTGTTGCGACAAGGTTAAGTTGGCTGCATCACTTCCATCGCCGTCTGTATGACCATCAATTTCAAGTTTTAATGAAGGATTAGCCTGCATGTATTTTACAATGTCGTTTATTATACCCATGCTTTCAGGTTTTAAGGTTGATTTATTTACATCGAAGTTAATGCCATGGGTAACAAATTTTCCTTCAGTCATTAACTTATCAAGCATGTTCATGATTGCGTCGTCTGCAACTTTAAAATCTTTAAAGATGATTGGGTCATCCTGGTTGCCAATGCCTTCGCAATCTAATTTTACCGGTGTAAAATCACAATGAGGTACCGTAAGCACCCTGTATTGATCCACATATACTTTTAGCTGATCGTTTTTATAAACGATTGCAATATGGTGCCATTTATTCAAATAATTTTCGCCCTCTATAGACGAAGGGAAGCTACCTGAAAAACTTTTTTCCCCGGTAAATATTGCCTCGGCTGAAGTTGTTTGCACATTTATGGTATTGCCATCAGCATTATAGAAATATACAAGCATTCCGTACGCGCCACCTGTCATGTATGTATCATATTCAACTGAAAAATTACTAGTGAGATAACTTTCTGTTTTCATTCGTGGTGCAACTTCGCAATAATTGCCATCAGTCAACTTAAAAACAGGCACGCCTGAAAAATTATTTACCACAGCCTGGCCTTTATTCAAATCCCAATGTGCAGGAAATTCTCCGTCCTGGTCTGTTGCAAAATTGTCTGCGAAAATTATTTTATCGCCGGCACGGAAATCATAATTCTGGTACGCGGTTACAGAGGGAGGAGTGGAAGAAGATGCATCGGTGGTGCTATTGTTTGTTGAACTATCAGTGCCAGGTTGACCGGCGCTATTTGAACTATTTCCCGATTGATCAACTGTTTTATCAACAGTATTATTTGCCTTATCAGTTGTTTTTTCTTTAGCATGTTGAATAATATTTTTCAATTGAGCATTGGAAAAATTAAACACCAATAATAATACGGTTACTGTAATAATTTTGCAAAGCAGTCTTTTCATAAAATTTTGATTAATTAGTAAAAGCAAAAATAAATTTTAAATCGTACCTGGCTTCTTCGTATAAAAAATATGATTTTTTAAAGTTTGTATTATTCTTCAGGAGATTCTTCAATGGCTTCATCTGTGGCATTTGCAATAATCATATTACTCATTTTTCGTAAAGGGTTACTATGGTTCTCATCGTAAGCAGCACGTTGTTTAATAATATCGACGCATTCAAAAATCGCTGCTAAAAAAGAAGACGGATCAGCCTTGCCTTTACCGGCAATATCGAATGCAGTGCCATGATCAGGGCTTGTTCTTACAACAGGCATTCCTGCTGTAAAATTTACACCATCACCAATAGCTAAAGATTTAAAAGGTATTAATCCTTGATCATGATACATGGCCAGTACTGCATCAACATCTGTATAACCGGCCCTTGCAAAAAATGCATCTGCACTAAATGGACCGAATGCGAATATGCCTTTGTCTTTCGCTTCTTTAATAGCAGGTTTAATAATGATTTGTTCTTCATCACCTACCAAACCTTCATCGCCGGCATGCGGATTTAAACCCAACACAGCGATTTTAGGTTTATCTATACCAAAATCACGTTTAAGACTTTCGTTTAATACCTGCAGCTTGCTTAAAATATTTTCCCTTGTAATGTGCGAAGCGATATCTTTTACAGGAACATGCTCTGTAACCAATGCTACACGCAGGTTTGACGCGACCATCAACATAACCACATCTTTTAAATCAAATGCATGTTGCAGGTAAGGTGTGTGGCCGGTGAAATTAAAATCTTGCGATTGTATATTTTTTTTGTGTAAAGGCGCAGTAACAAGGCCATTAATTTGCCCTTGTTTTAAAGCGTCTGTTGCATATTGCAAAGAAAGCCTTGCATACTTTCCACCGATTTCATTTAACTGCCCTGCGTTAATGGCAACTTCTTCATCCCAGCAATTAAAAACATTCAGTTGTTTGGTGTTGATCTTCGTAAAATCTTTTATGCTTTGATAGGTGAAATTTATATCAGGCAAAGATTTCCTGTAAAAGTTTATGCTTTTATTGCTCGCAAAAATTATGGGCGAACATTGATCAAGTATGCGGCTGTCACTCAACGTTTTTATAATAAGCTCAATGCCGATGCCGTTCAAATCACCGCAGGTAAATCCAATCAATGGCTTTGACTGTTCTGTATTCATTCAAAATTCTTTGCGGTAAAAGTAAATGAAACTTATAATATGAGATCATCTCTTCAATGCTGAGATTTTATCGCCGCCTTACTGCTTTTCTTTGAAGATTTCTTCGCCGCCTTTTTGATAGATTTTTTAGCTGCCGGTTTTACTGTTTGCGCGCGATTGCTCTTCCAGATTTTATTACTCGTTTTTTCAACCTGCGCTATTGTTTTTTTTGAGATCACCGATTTATCTTTTTCGGTAACATCCTCCTGCGATGCATATGTATCGTTGTGTTTTATCAGCAGCCAGCTATTTTCACCCTGGTAACTTGTCTTTACCAATGCAAATTCACCTTTTAATTTTTTGCCATGCATTACAAATTTCAGGCTGCCTGCACCTAATTGCTTCAGCAAATTTTTTTCATTTTCTTTTTTGTTGGCTGAAACATTTTCCAATGGTTCATATGTGCCTTCATCCCAAACAATCACAGTGCCCGCGCCATAATTTCCTTCGGGAATAATGCCTTCAAAACTCCTGTAATCAAACGGATGATCTTCTACCATCATTGCCAGTCTTTTTACAGAAGGATCAAGCGAAGGACCTTTCGGAACAGCCCAGCTTTTCAACACACCATCCATTTCCAACCTGAAATCATAATGCAAACGCGATGCATCATGTTTTTGCACCACAAAAACCAGTTTGTTTTTTACAGTTGATTTTCCGCCTGCAGGCTCGGGCGTATTGGTAAAGCTGCGTTTCTTTTTATATAATGAAAGGCTCATTGAAATTGTTTTGAAAAGAATTGCAAATAATCAGCCAATAAAATGATGCACTGTTTGAAGTAACTATTAAAAACATTTAACAGGAACCCAAAGCTGTATAATAATATACAGTACAATTACTGCGACGCAATCATGCTCAACCGGAGTTCTTAGCCGGTAACCAAAATAAATAATTCATAATCGCTAAAAGATGATGTCCTCATTATCCTCATATTATGCACGCATGTTTAATTTGTATAAAGCATACAAAATTTGATTGACGTATTTTTGCGTAACCAGTATTAAATTAATGCAGATACCAACAGGAAAACTAATTGCAATCGGCGGCGCCGAAGACAAAGGAACGGAAGTAGAAAAAGGAGAAATTCATAAGAACAATCTCAACTTTTTTGAATTGGGAATTTTACGCAGAATTGTTGAAGAAAGCGGCGGCATTAAAAAAAGAATTGAAGTTGTTACAACAGCATCCATGATACCATTCCAGGTAGGTGAAAACTACCTGAATGCTTTTGGTAAAATCGGCTGTGTGAATGTAGACCTGATGCATATACGCACCCGTGAAGACCTTACGCATCCTGAATACCTTGAACGGTTGAAAGCATGCGACTGTATTATGTTCAGCGGCGGCAATCAAATGCGTTTAACGGCAACATTGGGCGGAACAAATTTTTTAAAAACTTTGTGTGAGAGATATTGGAATGAACAGATTGTTGTGGCGGGAACATCTGCAGGTGCAATGGCTATGAGCAATACAATGATCTATGAAGGCAATGCCGTCAGGGCGCATTTAAAAGGTGAAGTAAAGATCACTACAGGTTTGCGTTTGATCGATAACATTATCATAGATTCTCATTTTGAAAAACGCGGACGTTTTGTACGGCTTGCACAAGCCGTTGCCGGCAATCCTGCATGCATTGGAATCGGGTTGGGTGAAGATACCGGCATGATCATCACCGAAGGCAATAAGATGGAAGCAATCGGCAGTGGATTGATCGTAATAATTGATGGCCACGAAGTAATGCATACAAATATTGCAGACATTCCTGAAGGCAATCCCATGAGCATTGAAAACCTGCACGTACATTTTTGTGCAAGAGGCAATGGCTTTATAATTGATGAAAGAAAATTTATTGAGAAAATGGGAAAAGAAACTACGCCAATAATGAAAGATGTTGTTTAGTTATTTTGCTTATGTAAGCATTTCCAATAGCCTTATCTGGATATTTCTTCTTGTCGCTATTGTCATGATCATTTCTTTTTTGAAAGACAAAAGACCTGGAACAAAAAAAGTAATTTTTTTCGGAGATTCATTAACGCAGTTCGGCCTTGACCGGGATGGTTATATTACAGTTATGAAAAAAAAGCTGAAGCAGGAAGGCATAACAGATTACGATTTATTCGGCGCAGGAGTGAGTGGCAATAAGGTTTCTGATCTGTATGCAAGATTGATCAGAGATGTAATTACACAATCGACGCATATCGCTGTTATATGGATCGGCGTAAATGATGTGTGGCATAAATATTCCCGCGGTGAAGGAACGGATGCAACTGTTTTTGAGAAAACCTACCGCGATATGGTTAAGCAATTACTGGAAGATAAAATAAAACTTTTGTTGGTAACGCCTGCTGTGATCGGTGAAAGAAATGATCATACAAATTATGCTGATGATGAGCTTGATGCTTATGCAGCTATTATAAAAAATATTGCAACTGATAACGAACTTTCGCTTTGCGATATGCGCGCTTTATTTCAACGCTATCAAATAAATAATAACCCGCTTAATGCAGATAGCGGCATTCTTACAACAGACGGCGTTCATCTGAATAATACAGGCAATAAATTTGTTGCTGAAGAATTGTGGAAAGTGTTGAAAGAGGTGTAAACTGCAGGATGGGTTCCCCGTATCTCCTTCATACTGCCTCCATACCTGCTCTATACCTGTACCGTATTTACTGCGTGGTCTTTGTATCTTTTCATACCCGCTGCGGCATAAACTGAACGACAAAAACAATAATCGAAGTATACAGATCAATTGCAAAGAAGGCAATATAAACATTTATAGGCTGTGCCGCTATATGGCTCAATAAATATCCAAAAATTCCTTAAATTATTTTTTAAATGCAGGATGAAAGCTTTGCAATGTTTCCCTTAAATAATCCCTGTCTAAATGCGTATAGATCTCAGTGGTGGTAATGCTTTCATGGCCAAGCATTTCCTGCACTGCCCGCAGGTCTGCACCGCCTTCAACCAAATGCGTTGCGAATGAATGGCGGAATGTATGCGGCGATATATTCTTTATAATGCCTGCTTTTTTTGCAAGGTCTTTAATAATATAAAAGATCATCACGCGCGAAAGGCTTTTTCCAAACTTGCTCAGGAATAAAAAATCTTCAAAATTTTTCTGCACAGTGATGTGATTGCGCACATGCTCTTTATAAATTTTAATGTGTTTAATGGCATCTCTTCCTATCGGCACTAATCTTTCTTTATCGCCTTTACCGGTAATGCGTACAAAATCAATATCAAGATAAAGGCAACTGATCTTTAAATTCACAGTTTCACTTACCCGCAAACCACAGCTGTACATAGTTTCAAGAATAGCTTTGTTGCGCGCGCCATCAGGAGTGCTTAAATCTATCTTTGAAATAATTGCCTCTATTTCTTCAAAGCTTAAAATATCCGGCAATGCGCGCTTTAATCTCGGCGCTTCCAGCAAAACAGAAGGATCTTTTGTAATAATGTTTTCAATCAGGCAATACTTAAAAAAACTTTTCAATCCGGAAATAATTCTTGCCTGCGATGCTGCATTGATACCAAGCTTTGCTATTGACTGAACGAATTGCTGCAGATCTTTTAAGTTTATTTCCGCCGGTGTTTTTAGATCTTTTATCGTTTGTAAATACTGCGTTAGCTTTTCCAGGTCACGCAGGTATGCTTCAACAGAGTTATTGCTTAAAGATTTTTCAAGCTGCAGGTATGCTTTGTAACTTTTTTTATAAGGTTCCCACATTTGTGAATTTCTGACCTGATTTTTAGATCTTTTTGTTTGAAGATAAACTTACATTCGTCCGGTAAATCAATTTGCAATCTACAATCTTCAGTAAATAATGCAGCCGGTTAGCCTGTTTTCATTCAGAAAAAAAGTAAGTCTCTATAAAAAGGCTTTTAAAAAATATTTGGGACGCATTGAAAAATTAAAACCAAAAGAACTTGACGATGTTGCTGAAAAAATTAATGCCGAAGTATGGCAGGAAATTGATTGTTTAACCTGCGCTAATTGCTGCAAAAGAATGACGCCGACTTTCACCCATAAAGATATACGACGCATTTCAAAACATTTGGATATGCGGCCTAAAGATTTTAAAGAACGCTGGCTTAGGTATGAAAAGAAAGATAAAGATTGGGTGAATATAAATCAGCCTTGCCAGTTTCTTGATCTTTCTACCAATATGTGTTCTGTTTATGAAGTACGCCCGGCCGATTGCGCCGGTTTTCCGCATCTTACCAAAAAGAAAATGGTTGATTACGTACATGTACATCAGCAGAATATTGAATATTGCCCTGCAACTTATAAGATGGTGGAGAAGATGATGGAGAAAATTAAGATTGGTTAATAGTTGATGGGTGATAGGTTATGGTCAGCTCAGGCTGTCGCGAAATTTTGTTATCATCTTACATAAAATTTCATACTCATCGTACAAAACCCTGAATTGATTTTCGTTTAAATATTTTCTTTCTTTTGCTGCCATTAAGCAAGCCCCTACTTCCACTGCGCTTCTCAATGCAATATTTAAAAATCTTTTGAACTCAGGTTTTGTTTGGCCTGTACTGCCTTCTGCAATATTCAAAGCAACTGAATCAGCTGCACGTTTTACTTGAGATGCAAGACTGAACAATTCTCTTTTAGGAAAGGATTGTGCAAGTAAATCAATTTCATTACAAAGCTTAAAAGCTTTTTGCCAAATCGTTAATCCTTCAAACCTAAAGGCCATAATTTTTTGTTTAGAGTTAAAAATGAATTGCCATGAACCACGATCTATACGCCATTAACTAAAAATACACATCCTCAATTAAAAAATATTCTGTTGGCACGCCGTGTATAATTGTAATCGCCAATACATCAAACTGCAAATATTTCCATTGCATATTTTTGTATTGATATTCTTCCGCAGCTATTTTAAGCATGTTCATTTTTTTATAACTCATGCTTTCTTCAGGCTTACCATATTTATCACTTGTTCTTGTTTTGATCTCAAAAAAATGCAGGCGGTTATTTTTCGACGCGATGATATCAACTTCTGCATGGCGAAAGCGCCAGTTGCGTTCAATAATGGTATAGCCCTTTTGTGAAAGATAATTTGCAGCAAGTTCTTCTCCTTTGTTTCCGGTAGTTTTGTTCCAGTTGTCCATAAAATTTAAGGTTGATTATGATACAAGATAAAATATTTAAGTTGAAAGGAAAAGTACAACATTATGCATGGGGCGGAACTGCATTTATTCCGCAATGGCTTGGAATTGATAACCCGGAAAATAAACCCTTTGCAGAATACTGGATGGGCGCGCATCCGTCTGCATCATCCACCATAAGTATTCATAACGAAGAAAAAAGTTTATACGAATTGATTAAGCATGATCCTGATTTTTTTATTGGCGAAAAAACAAATGAAACATTTGGGGAGTTGCCTTATCTTTTTAAAATACTTGATGTAAAACACATGCTGAGCATACAGGTACATCCTTCAAAAGAAGCTGCAGCAAAGGGTTTCGATGAAGAAGAAGCGAACAATATTTTAATAACCGCGTCCAATAGGAATTATAAAGATAAAAATCATAAGCCTGAAGTATTGGTTGCATTAAGCCAGGTTTGGTTATTACATGGGTTTTTAAGGAAAGATAAATTGCTGAAGGTTTTAAAAACTATTCCTGCTTTCAATTACTTTGAAGAAATTTTTCTTGATAAAGGATATAAAGGTTTGTACGAATATATCATGCTGATGCCACAGGAAGCGTCTGATAAAATTTTAAGCGCTTTGATTGATGAAGAAATTGAACGCAAAAAAAATAATAAGCTTACCAAAGCTGATGCAGGGTGGTGGGTTTCTAAATTATATGAAAATGCAAAACCTGCTTCAAATTTTGATCGGGGCATATTTTCAATTTACCTGTTTAACATAGTAAGAGTTGAACCGGGCGAAGCAGTATTCCAGGGCGCGGGTGTTCCGCATGCCTATCTGGAAGGGCAGAATGTTGAATTGATGGCAAACAGTGATAATGTTTTGCGCGGAGGTTTAACACCAAAACATATAGATGTTACTGAATTGCTGAAACACATTGCATTTGAAGGCATAGAACCTGATGTTATGAAAGGTGTTCTGCTTAAAGATGGCGAAAGAAATTACCCTTGTCCTGTTAAAGATTTTGGCATCAGTAAAATTGAGTTAAGCGCAAATGAAATATATAATGCAATAACAACCTCACTGGAAATTATTGTTATAACAGAAGGAGAGATGCAGGTTAAAGGAACAAATAATGTATCAGTAAAAAAAGGTGAAGCCTTTGCCATATTACCGAAAGAGACTTACAGCATATCCACAATTAGTAAAGCATGCGCTTATAAAGCTTTTGTGCCTTAGTTGAAATGCTTACTTTTGCCCTTTAAATTTATAACATGAAGTTTTCAAAGCAATTGATAGTTTTCTTTTTTATACTGGTTGTCATATCAACATTAGTGAAAATAATTTGTGCGCCGCAGATCAGTCTCAGTGGTTTTACTGCAGTCATTGCCGTGAGTTTATTTGCGGGAATAACTATCCGTGATAAAAGACTTGCATTCCTTTTTCCTTTGCTTACATTATTCATAAGTGATATGTTATTGCAGGTCTTGCATGTGATGAATCTTTTTCCTTTTGCAGGTTTTTACAGCGGACAAATCATAAACTACATTTTATTTATTGTTTTAACGCTCATTGGAATGGGGTTAAGGAATTATAAAACTGCCGGTGTTATTATTGCATCCTTTGTTGGCCCAACAGTTTTCTTCCTGGCTTCCAATTTTTTTGTATGGAAAACACAGGGAGATATCATGGGATATAATAAAGATATTACCGGTTTATGGCAATCTTATAGTTTCGGGCTGCCTTTCTATCGCAATAGCATCATCTCAACTTTTATATTTCTTCCTGCCTTTATAGCATTGTATAATCAGCTTCTTTATAAAAAATTTACGCTGCAATTTTCAAAGTAGTCGAGCCGGTTTTTAATTAAGGGAGATATTTATCAATCTTGTTTGGAATAAGATAAACCAACGGTGTTGCTATAAATATGGCAAGGCTTATTACAGGAACCCATATTGAAATAATTATTGCAAACAGGTACACAACCGGGGATATGAGGAACAAAAACTTTGCCTCTTTCTGAACCTGGAGAGGCAATTCTCTTTCCAGCAGGCCTTTGTGCTTAATGCCATAGATCCATTGCGCATACAATGTAAGGTTACATAAGCTCAGGTTCAATCCGTAAACAAAAATGGTTCCCCATTGTAAACTGTTTTCGGCAAGAAACCTTGTGTTCAAAGGCACCAGGCATACCATCATGTAAAACAATATTCCCAGGAAAATAAAATAGCGGTTGGTACGGCCTATATATTCAAACATTACGCGGTGGCCAAACCACATAATGCCCAGCACAACAAAGCTTATGAAATAGCAGGATAAACGCGGCCACAGCTCGCGAAATGCATTTACAAAAGCGTGCATCGAAGTGTCTTTTAATTCAGGCCATCTTAATTCAATAGCAAGTATTGTCATGGCAACGGCAAAAATACCATCACCCAAAGCTTCAAGGCGAATGGAACGCAATGATAGTTTATGGTTTTCTTCTTCCATGTAAAAACATATTATCAATCAGCAATCGAAAAGCTTTTAAGGCCGGGATTTGGCCAGGCAGAAGTTACATCAACATTTGAAACTTCTGCTTTGGGTGAGCCTTCTTTGCACCATTGTATAAATTGTGTAATGGCATCTTCGGTTCCCTGCGCTAAAATTTCAACATGACCGCTATCTGTATTTCTTACCCAGCCTGTTATATTTAATGCTTCAGCTTTTTGTTTTGTGTGTTTTCTGAAAAAAACGCCCTGCACTTTCCCTTTTACTACAATATGTTTTGTGGTTATATTCATAGGTAATAGTTCATTGTTAATGGTTCATGATTATAGTTCTTGCCGGTAAAACTATCTATGATCTATAACCCATGAACTATATGCCAATCTAGAGAATAGTTCATTGTTGATGATTCATGCTTATAGTTCCTGCCGGTCAACTATCTATTATCTATAACCCATGAACTATATGCCAATCTAGAGAATAGTTCATTGTTAATGATTCATGCTTATAGTTCTTGCCGGTAAAACTATCTATGATCTATAACCCATGAACTATATGCCAATCAATTAAATTCATAGATCATAGTTCATTGTTGATGGTTCATGGTTTATAGTTCTTCCCGTAAAACTATCTATGATCTATAACCCATGAACTATATGCCAATCAATATCTGTCCCCATCCAGTATATTTCCGAGCGTACCTAAAATGCTTCCTTCCTCTTTACCGCGTTTATAGGTTGCGAATGCAAGTATGCGTGCCGCAAGCCTGCTGATCGGTAATGACTGTATCCACACTTTTCCCGGGCCTTTTAATGTTGCAAAGAATAATCCTTCACCACCAAATATCGAATTTTTTATACCGCCGATAAATTGAATATCGTAATCAATGGTCCCGGTAAAACCAACAATACAACCTGTATCTATCTTTAAAATTTCGCCTGCCTGCAAATCTTTCTCTTGTACAAAGCCGCCTGCATGTAAAAAAGCCATACCATCACCTTCGATCTTTTCCATAATAAAACCTTCGCCGCCAAATAAACCTGTACCTAACTTACGTTGAAATTCTATGCCGATGCTCACACCTTTTGCTGCACAGAGAAATGCATCTTTCTGAGCGATCACTCTTCCGCCTAAACGCAAAAGATCAAGCGCTATGATCTTGCCTGTATAAGGCGCTGCAAAGCTTACATGTTTTTTACCTGGTGATGTATTAGTGAATGCAGTCATGAACAAATTCTCACCCACCAATACACGTTTGCCTGCGTTGAACAATTTCCCTAAAATGCTATTATCCTGCTGTTCACTGCCATCGCCAAAAAGCGTTTGCATAGCAATACCGTCATCCATCATCATAAATGATCCGGGCTCTGCAACAGCCGTTTCGCCGGGGTCAAGTTCAACTTCTACATATTGAAGTTCTTCACCAAAAATTTTGTAATCAATCTCATGATTGCGTATCATAAAAATTTTTTAGCGAATGTAAAGTGTTGGATGGAATTTGGAATTAGGAATTTCATACAGCGTAAAATGTAATTCCTGAACTTTAGATACTAAGATGCCTAACTCCCTTTAGGGTTGGGGCATGTAACTCAAACATTCATCAACCATATTCTTACTGCCTATAAATACGGGTGTACGCTGATGCAGGTCATTCGGCTGCACATCAACAATGCGCCGGCTGCCATTGCTGGCCTTACCGCCGGCCACTTCTATGATAAACGCAAAAGGATTGCATTCATACATCAGCCTTAATTTACCCACCGGTTTTTTTGATGTGCCGGGATACATAAATATTCCGCCTTTAATTAATGTGCGATGCAGGTCAGCTACCATGCTTCCTATATAACGATTGGTATATGGACCACCATCTTTTTCTGTTTTCTGCTGGCAACAGGTTATATAGTCCTGCACATGTTTATCATACTTAAAAAAGTTGCCGTGATTGACAGAATATATCTTTCCGTCAGCTGGACATTGTATGTTGGGATGACTCAAACAAAACTCGCCAATGGCAGGATCAAGCGTAAAGCCATTAACGCCTCTTCTTGTGGCATACACCAGCATGGTTGATGAACCATATACCACATAACCAGCCGCCACCTGTGCAACACCCGGTTGAAGAAAATCATTCTTATCACAGGGTTTACCTAACGCACTTTTTCTTCTGTACACGCCGAAGATCGTTCCGATAGAAATGTTGGTGTCAATGTTAGCGCTGCCATCCAGCGGATCGAACATTACAACATATTTACTTTGATTACTCAGTTCATCATCAAACACAACAATTTCATCCATTTCTTCACTGCCAATACCGGCACAGCTTACGCCATGTTTTAAAACGCCTATCAGTTGATTGTTGGCAAATACATCCATCTTTTTCACTTCTTCGCCCTGCACGTTTACATCGCCGGTTTCACCAAGCAGGTCAACCAAACCAATTTTATTTACTTCAACGTTTATACGTTTTGCAGCAAGGCCAATATCGCGCAGCAAAGCGCTTAATTCACCTGTTGCTTTTGGAATTTGCCTGAATGCCTGTAATGTAAATTCATCCAGCGTTAATACACGCCTGTTTATAACCATAGGTTAATCGTTTGATGCAAATGTAAAGTTTCAGCGTTTCATTATTTCGTTATAGAGCCAATCCTGAAAACCATGTCAGGCTGCATGGCTACATTCAACTCAACATTAGCGCTTCCGAAAGCTTTTTGATAAATAATATTTCCTTTTCGGGCAACTAAAATAGAAACCCCGGGTTCATTTTGTTTGAATTGTACAGAAACCAAACTGTCAACTGCTTTATTCAAATCATTGTCTGCTAAAGCTTGACCGGATGAACAATTAAAAAGAAGAAAAAAAAATACAGAAGTGAATATTGATTTAATCATAGATTAAATATTTTAAGACTTCAATGGGATTCTGACTAACGTTTTTTAAAAGTATTCATTTTCAATATCTTCTAACGTTAGCTTTGGAAATCATTTCCAACCCGGAAAAGAGAGGATTGCCCACAACGGCAAGGCTTGGCGAAGAACTGGTATTTGAAATTCGTCCAGTCCGGAATCCCGCGCGCGCGCATTAGCGTCAGGTTAAGAAATGGCAGTAATCGCTTTAAATATAGAATCAGCTTGAGTTTCAGCGTAATTAGCGACTGCAATTTCAGGTTGTTACCAGTTGTCACATAAGGCGCCTCTTTCGGTTCGGTCCCGACGAATGTCGGGATTGAAAAAAATCCGAAGGAAATTTTTTTCAAAGAAGCGAAAGAGGCGCCGATGAGACAACGAAGCCATGCGGCTTTGAGCATATGATAATTGCATTTAAGTGATGTATAAAGAAAATTAGCTTGACGCCTATGCGCACGCGCGGGACTAATTTATAATTAAAAGTTCATTGTTGTTATTGTCGCCAAATTTATAAAAGTCCTTTACATAACTAAAGCTGAGTAGCGAAACAAAAAGTTGATGCTGCGTTGGGTCAGCCAGTTTTTTTGCCAAACTTCTTTGTTGGTGGCGGTGGGTTGGTCTCTTGCATATTCATCACTTCATTATGAAATTGTTTATTGTTTGTCAAAAGACTCACTTGCTTTATATACCCATTGCCAAACTTCTCCGTCCTCAGGGTCATTAACTGTTCCAACACAAACGAAATTGTTTTTTTCAAGTATTCTTGTCGAGAAGTTTTCTTTTTGAAATGTTGTGGCTGTAATTTTTATAGAAGGGTCAGTGTCTATAGATAACTCCACTAATTTTTTGCAAATTGCTGTCCCAATTCCTTGTTTTCTATATTCCTCAAATGTGCCATAAGCAATTTCTACAGCCCCATTTATTGGTGGACCTTTAAACCCCGCACTTCCAACCAAATTACTGTTTACTTCTACATAATAGCCAATCCATGGTGGCACAAATCCAACCTTTTTATAGAAGTTAGTAGTCAATTGAATAGTCTCTTTGTACAATGAATTACTTGTAAATCTTTCATTTTCTTCAAATCTTTCTTGTACCGCTATTAGATGCATTTACTTTGTCAATTATCCGTTTTACATTCAATTTTGAAGTCTGGCTTTACCATTCTGACTAACGTCATAGAATGCGAAGAATTGGTATTTGAAATTCGGTCGGATGGGCAAGGGCATTTCAGCCCAGGCCCTCCACAAAACCGTGCTTGAGATTCTCACCTCACACGGCTTTTCTTATTCCGTACGTACGGGACCTTTTCTTCATCGCTCAATACCATAACTTTTGATTACAGCACCATGAAGCTGTTTATATACTCCTCCCGCAAGGCGTATATGAACGGCCTGCCTTCATCTCTTATACAGCATTGAAAAGAACCTTAATCCTTTTCATTCGTGACACACTCAAGCCCGGAACCGAAGCCCAATAAAAACAAAAGTTGAGGTTGCGTTGAGTCAGCCAGTTTTTTGCCAAACCCCTTGTTAGCGGTTCGTGCTTCTGTCATGCAAGCTGTTTATTCTTTTTAGAAGTTTTTAAGACGTTTTTTACGTTTTGCATTTTTTGCTTTAATGTCTTGCATGATTTTTCTAAAGTCTGCAAGTTCTTGCTCTGTCCATGGTTCAGACTTTGTAGATAAATCTATATTCTTCGGTTCTTTTATAAGTCCCATGTTTTAGCTTTTAAAATATTGTGATATAAGCTTTAATGCCGCACTGGTTTCGATAAACATTCTTAATCCACGAAAATGTGTCGCATAAAGTGATTCCTGATAATGTTTGATAAGCGCTGATTTTGCATCAAATGCAAGAAAGCCTTCATAACCTTTGTCAACTGAAACCTTGCAGGCATAAGCAACAAGATTGCCAGGCACGCCAAAATAAACTTTGTCTTTGCCTTTATTGAATTTTGCGCTTTCGATTAAGTTCATAAAAACATGGTCTTGTTTATCTTCAATGCTTAAAAGTCCTTGAATGATTGTCGGATTATTTGCAGTTATCAAAAACTTCTCCGCTCTGTGTATTTTCAATTGAATTTGTGAGCTTATCAATTTCGAAATCAAGTCCTAATTCTTTTTGCAAACACCTTATAAGAAAAAGAGCATAATATACATTTGAACCACGTAGATTCATAGGCACATAGTGATCACATAGACTTACCTATGTGTACATTTTCTATGTATCTATTGTGGTAAAATACCTGCATACTAAATATTTGAAATCATTTTTAAACAGCTTATTAGCGAATTTACTAAATGTTGATGTCGCTGTCAAAAGTCTCTTGAAATTTTAGGGTGTTGACCCGCACGACCGCTAACGGCAAGGCTTGGCGAAGAACTGGTATTTGAAATTCGTCCAGCCCGGAATCCCGTACATGCGCATACGCGTCAATTTAAGAAGCAGGTGTAATCGCTTAAGTATAGAATCAGCTTGAGTTTCAGCGTAATTAGCGACTGCAATTTCAGGTTGTTACCAGTTGTCACATAAGGCGCCTCTTTCGGTTCGGTCCCGACGAATGTCGGGATTGAAAAAAATCCGAAGGAAATTTTTTTCAAAGAAGCGAAAGCAGCGCCGATGCGACAACGAAGCCATGCGGCTTGAGCATATAATAACTGTATTTAAATGCTGTATAAAGAAAGTTAGATAGACGCCAATGCGCACATGCGGGACTAAATTTATAAATAAAAGTTCATTGTTATTTCTGTTGCCAAATTTATAATGTCCAGCCGATAACTACAGCACGATAGGCAAACAAAAAGTTGATGCTGCGTTGAGTCGGCGCCAGTTTTTTGCCAGGCCCATGCCTGCAGTTATTCCCTCGCTGTCAAAGTTATTCCATTAAAAGTTTCTACAAGTTCAACCTTTATGTTGTCACCAACTTGAATGCTTGTTTTATAATTAAAAATATCTTCTTTGTCAAATGTTAGGTTGTCTAAAGCTGTTGTTCGGATGTCTTTATAGTTCAAGTCCGGCAAACGTGTTATTTGAAGTGTGTCTTCTGAAATTAATTTTGCTTTAACTGGTCGCCAAATTTTTGTTGGTCCGCCGGTGAGTTGAACATAAACTTCATATTCAAAACTTTGATCGGAATAGTTTGGAATTATTTCGTCTAAAAAGATTGTAAGAATAGTTGTCAATTTAGTTGGGTCACCCGAAGCTTCTAAAACTTTGTTAGCAACTCTTATGAAAAGCCAATCAAAAGTGCCATTGTCAATTTGTTTGTCATAGTGCACGTCTTGTAAGCAAGTGTCAGAAAGGTCAATCTTCATTGTCCAGCCGGGATTGTCAAGAGTGTTAATTGAAATTCCATAACTATGTTCCCAATCTCCGTCACAATTTGTGAGGTACCAATTTTGCAGTCGTGTCAAAGTAGTTGTGTCCACAGGAAGTGTCAATTTTTAATTCTGACTAACGTTTTTTAAAAGTATTCATTTTCAATATCTTCTAACGTTAGCTTTGGAAATCATTTCCACCCCGGAAAAGGGAGGATGACGCACAACGGTTCAAGGCTTGGCGAAGAACTGGTATTTGAAATTCGTCCAGTCCGGAATCCCGCACGCGCGCATTAGCGTCAGGTTAAGAAATGGCAGTAATCGCTTTAAATATAAAACCAGCTTGAGTTTCAGCGTAATTAGCGACTGTAATTTCAGGTTGTTACCAGTTGTCACATAAGGCGCCTCTTTCGGTTCGGTCCCGACGAATGTCGGGATTGAAAAAAATCCGAAGGAAATTTTTTTCAAAGAAGCGAAAGCAGCGCCGATGCGTCAACGAAGCCATGCGGCTTGAGCATATAATAATTGTATTTAAGTGATGTATGAAGAAAGTTAGCTTGATTGCCAATGCTAACGTGCGGGACTAAATTTATAATTAAAAATTCATTGTTATTGATGTCGCCAAATTTATTGAGTCGTGCTGATTACTGCAGCAATAGCCAAACCAAAGTTGATGTTGTGTTCCGTCGCGCCAGTTTTTTGCCAAACCGCATGTTGTTATATGCCGTTTTATTGACAATATTTTTTAATCATCTCTTCTGCATGACTATCATTGAGCTTTTTAGCCAATTGAAAATCTTCACAAGCGGATGATTTTTGATTAAATTCTATTTTTGCCATTGCTCGTAAAAAATATGCTTTCCCATAATCTTTATTTAGCTCAATTGCTTTGTCAAAATCTAAAATAGACTCTTGCAAATCTTTAAGATGCAATTTACAAGACCCTCGAAAAAAATAAAAGCTTGGCTCATTCTTTTTCAAATCATATGACGCATTAAAATCCTCTAAAGCACTTGCGTAGTCCATTATCTCAACTTTTGCTATTCCTCTCATATAATTGACTTTTTGATTAGCTTTTAAATTTAATGATTGCGAATAATCCAATATTGCATTCGTATAATTTTTCATTAAGGACTTCGAAAGCCCCCTGTAATAATAATAAGTATCATTAGTTGAATCTAATTTAATAGCGTTGTCAAACTGGATAACAGCACCAGCATAATCCTTAGCATCAATTTTTTTTAGTCCCTCCATTGAAAACTCGCTGGCTGATTGCGAACATCCAATTATTGGTGTAAAACATATAATCAGTAAAATTGAAAACGGGTTTATTTTCGTCATGAGATTTAATATTATCAATTCTAAAGTAGAATTATTTTTGATTTTGTGAGTTGTTGCTAATGGCCTGCAACACAAAGATTACCGAATAGTACGAAAGATCAAAAATAATTCACCATTGATCTTCAACACTTGTCTCTTTCGTTTTTTAAATTATAACTTCGGTAATCAAATTACCAGTTTATTTCCCCGCGCCGCCAGAGATCATCTAACGGACTATTAATAAATACCAGGTCTTCCTTTTTTACATGTAAATACCGCTCTGTTGTTTTCATGCTGAAATGGCCCAATATCTCCTTTATATATTTTATATCAATACCCTTTTCAAGCAGGTACGTTGCAAAACTGCGCCGCAATGTATGAAACCCGGCAGTCTTATTTATTCCTGCCCGGCATTTACAGCCACCCGGCTTGTAACCGGTACCCGGTGCAAGGCATACCATTGCGGGTAAAAGTAAAGTTTCAGAGTTTCAGTGCCCGGGAGTTTGCCTGCATATAGTTTACGGTTATTGGCTCACCGCTTACTGTTCACTATTCACTATTCACCAATTATCTTTGCCCGCTTTAAAAAATTATTCATGAAGGTTTTCAAATTTGGCGGCGCAAGTGTAAACACGGTTGACAGAATTAAGAATGTAAAAGATATTATTTCGCTTTACACAAATGACAAACTGGTTATTATAATTTCTGCAATGGGTAAAACCACCAATGCTTTGGAAAAAGTGGTTGAAGCTTTTTATGCAGGCAATAAAGAAGCAGCATTGCAATTGTTTACCGTTATAAAAACCCAGCACCTGACTACGGCAAAATATTTACTGGTCACACATTACAATGCCTGTTATGAACAGCTGAATAATTTTTTTACAGAAGTTGAATGGCTGCTGCATGATAAACCCGTGCGCGAATATGACTATTATTATGACCAGGTGGTTTGTGTAGGCGAATTGCTGAGCACCTGTATTGTAAGTTATTATTTGAATGAAGCAGGTGTTGCCAATAAATGGATCGATGTAAGAGATGTTATTCGCACGGATGATAATTTCCGCGATGCAAATATTGATTGGGTATATACGGCAAAGAAGGTTGAAGAATTGTCAACTGTCAACTCTCAACTGTCAACTCTCAACATTCTTCTTACCCAGGGTTTCATCGGCAGTACAGATGAAAATGAAAGTACCACGCTTGGCCGTGAAGGAAGTGATTATACTGCTGCTGTATTTGCCAATCTTTTAAATGCAGAAAGCCAGGCGATATGGAAAGATGTGGAAGGTGTTATGAGTGCTGACCCTAAACAATTTCCTGATGCACAATTAATGCCCGAATTAAGCTTTGATGAAGTGATTGAAATGGCATACTACGGCGCACAGGTTATTCATCCCAAAACCATAAAGCCTTTGCAGAACAAAGGCATTCCGTTACATGTAAAATGTTTTTTAGATCCTTCATTATCCGGAACAGTGATTTCAAAAAAACAGGTGAAACATTTACCGCCTGTTATTATCATAAAAGAAAAACAGGTATTGATGCACTTGCACAGCCGGGATTTTTCTTTTGTAGGAGAGAAGCCCATGAGCGATTTATATAAAATACTCGGCGAGTTAAATATCACACCTAACCTTATACAAACGGGCGCTGTCAGTTTACAATTGTGCCTGGATGACCGTACAGAAAAAACAGAACACCTTGCTGTTGCAGTGAATGAGATATTCGACGTACAGGTTGAAAGAGATTTATCATTGCTTACTATTCGTCATTTTAATAATGAATTGTTGGTGAAGATGACAAACGATAAACAGGTCATTTTAAAACAACAAACACCTGAAACGGTGCAGGTATTGTACAGGTAGCGGAACATCAGCTACATATGGCTGGATGCACATGCAGGAATGCCTGCTCAACATGCATACAAAACCTCTTGCTGATTCATTAAACATTTTTGCGGCGAATAAAAAAACAGGTGCAGCTTAATAATGAGCGTACGAATTAATTGCTGATGTAATCGTATTTCGGCTACAACAATAGTAGATTAGGTTACATGAAAGTCTTATTTTCTGTTGAGTTTTGTATCAACAAAAAACCGAACAATGAAAATTATAATAACAGGTTCATTAGGGCATATCAGCAAACCATTAGCAGAAGAACTGGTTAACAAAGGCCATGATATAACAGTGATAAGCAGTAAACAGGATAAACAAAAAGATATCGAAGCAATCGGTGCAAAAGCTGCCATTGGTTCATTGGAGGATGTTGATTTTCTAACTAAAACTTTTACAGGTGCAGATGCAGTGTACTGCATGGAACCGCCAGGCAACTTTTTTGATCAGTCTTTTGACTATCTGAAATATACTGAAGAGTTGAGCAATAATTTTGCACAAGCAATTCAGCAGTCGAGCGTAAAGCGTGTAGTACATCTTAGCAGTATCGGCGCTCATACGAATAAGGGCAATGGCATTCTTGCTTTTCATTATTATGCAGAACAGATATTGAACAGTCTTTCATCTGATGTTTCCATCGTATTCATGCGGCCGGTGGGTTTTTATTATAATTTATTCAGCTTCGTGCATGCAATAAAAGCACAAGGCGCTATTACAACCAATTATGGCGGAGACCTGGAAGAACCCTGGGTATCGCCAACAGATATTGCGGTTGTAATTGCAGAAGAAATTACTACACCCTTCATTGGGAGAAAGATACGTTATGTAGCAAGTGATGAACTTACCTGTAATAAAGTAGCAGAAATTTTAGGCAAAGCGATTGGCAAACCTGGTTTGAAATGGATAGTTATACCTGATGAACAATTACTGAATGGAATGCTTGCAACCGGGATGAATCCTGGTGTAGCGAAAGGATTAGTTGAAATGAATGCATCCAGGCGAAATGGCATATTATATGAAGATTATTATCTGAACAAACCGATATTAGGAAAAGTGAAGATGGAGGATTTTGCAAAAGAGTTTGCTGCTGCATTTAAATAAAATTAAGTAGTTTGGAATATGTCAGCAACGCCGCCATTAAGAGTTAAATCTATCAGCGAATTTCATGCATTGAGAAATTTACCTAAGCCTGAACATCCGCTGATAAGCGTTATCAATTTTGAAGACATTAAAAATATACCGGAAGATAATTCATCAAGTCTTGTGTTTGATTTTTATTCAATCTCTTTGAAAAGAAATTTCAACGCAAAACTTAAATACGGTCAGCAACAATATGATTTTGACGAAGGCATAATGTTCTTTATGGCTCCGAACCAGGTTTTTGGTATTGAACCATTAGATACAAATGAATTAACGCATTCGGGATGGCTATTGCTCGTTCATCCTGATTTTCTCTGGAACACACCATTAGCACAAAAAATAAAGCAGTATGAATACTTTGATTACTCAGTGAATGAAGCTCTGTTTCTTTCTGAAAAAGAAGAATCGATCATTATAGGTTTAATGCAAAATATGAGACAGGAGTATCATTCAAACATTGATAAGTTTAGTCAGGGTGTAATTATTGCGCAGCTTGATTTGCTGTTAACCTATGCTGAGCGATTTTATTATCGCCAGTTCTTAACAAGAAAGATCACCAATCATAAAACATTGGATAGGCTTGAACATGTGCTCAATGCTTATTTTAATAGTGATGATTTAATTGTAAAAGGATTGCCAACTGTTCAAAAGGTTGCAGCAGCATTAAAGGTATCTTCCGGTTATTTAAGCGGATTACTAAAAGTATTAACCGGGCAAAGTACACAACAACACATTCATGATAAATTGATAGAAAAAGCAAAAGAAAAATTATCTACTACAGATTTGTCAGTAAGTGAAATTGCTTATGAATTAGGTTTTGAACACCCGCAATCTTTCAGTAAATTGTTCAAAACAAAAACAAACTTTTCTCCTTTGGAATTCAGGCAATCGTTTAATTAACAGTAACGCGTTATCCACATCTTTTTATTCACTTCATATTTATTTCGATGCAAAACAAAAAGCTGACAGACAGCTTTAACAAAATCTGTAATGCAATATGCACATATAACCTGACAGGTTTATAGGTTTAACCTCCTGGTCTTTTGATACTCAAACCTGTCAGGTTTGAGATCTCAAAAACAAATTGAATTTATTGAAAATACAGGATAATACGTATCTTAACCTACTGAAAATATTTACTTAACCATTTTATATCTAATGCTTATAAATGCCCTTAAACTGGATTGAAATTAAAGCAAGCGCATTAATTAAAAACCCATCAGGTTCAGGAACCTGACAGGTTGAAAACAATTGAATAATTTAAAAACATTTCACCCATGCCACACCAGACACTTCCGCTTGACGATGATGGAATCTATCACATTTATAACAGGGCTGTTGGCAACGAGCAGTTATTTTTAAATGAGCAGTATTACCTGCATTTTTTACAAGGACTTGAAAAATATTTACTGCCGCATGTACATATCTGGAGCTATTGCCTGCTGCCCAATCATTTTCATTTGCTTGCAGAAATAAGAACACATAGTACAGGAAAAGCCTTTTCTAAAGCCATCAGTGATTGCTGTAATGCACACACAAAATGGCTGAACACATTAAATGAGAGAAAGGGAAATTTGTTTATGCGCCCTTTTAAGAGAAACAAAATTAAAGATGATACGCACCTTGCATGGACAATCTGGTATATACACCGCAACCCTGTGCATCATAACTATATTGCCGGTTTGAAACAATGGAGATTCTCTTCGTATAATGCAATAGGCTCTGATAAAACAAAGGTTGACACTGAAAAAGTCTTAGAATTTTTCGGAGGATATGATAATTTTATTAAGCATCATAGCATACAGCTTAAAGGCTTTTATGATAGTTTGGAATAAACCTGCCGGGTTGAGGAACGTGCATAAATAACCTGACAGGTTTAGAGGTTTAACCTCTCAGCTTTTTTATGGGCATAACCTGTCAGGTTGCAGAACGTACACAAATCGAAATTATACAACGTTTCCAACCCATATTTGTCCCCGCTTATTTATATCTCACCGTCAGGCCGATAAAGAAATAGCTCTTGAGTTAGCACATAATACTAAAAAGTTAGGTTTTGCCTATTGGATTGATGCAGAAGATTCAAACCTTGCTGAACTTGAACGAAGGAAAGATGAAGAAGAAATAAAAAAATTTATACCGTTATTAACTGCCTGCATTATTGAAATGGCTTTAATAAACTGTACGCATATAGTGGCATATTTAAGTGAAAATTCCAGAGAATCCTGGTGGATTCCCTATGAATATGGAAGAGTAAAAGATGCAAAAATTTTTTTTAGCCGGGCATGTGCGTGGAATACATTAAAACCTGAAAAAAATGAAGTTTTCCCTGAATACATGTACTTAGGAATTATCTGCGAAAACGAAGACGGGGTTACGAAATGGCTTGAAAAAGAAAAAAAGATATGGCATACGGCTACAGATTGCCAGCCAGAAGATTTTCCGGAATGGGTTAAAAAAATATTTGAAGAAATTGAGGAAGAAAAAAATAGAAAAATTATTGAAACTGTTCATATTGTGAAACAGGATATACCTGCAGCTAAAAAATTAAGATTAGGATTACCTGAAAGGAAAACAACCTGACAGGTTTAGAGGTTTAACCTCTCAGCCTTTTGATGAATATAACCTGTCAGGTTGCTGAGCGTGCACAAATAACCTGACAGGTTTGACGGTTTAACCTCTCAGTCTTTTGATGCGTATAACCTGTCAGGTTGAGAGCGTTTTATTCACGTAAATAATTTTTATACCTGGTATAGAAATGCCTAATTTAGTAAATACTATTTTCTAATGCTCACCTGCTTTTATAGCCATACATGAAAAATTTAAAAGTAAAAAATCACATTAATTAATTTATGGAACCGGGTACTTTAAAACCTACACAAACTCCATTGGATAATATCGGGCTTGCATTCTCAGGCGGTGGTTACCGGGCCGCATCTTTTGCTTTAGGCACACTGTCTTATCTAAACAAGATCAGGTGGAACGATAAATCAATGCTGGAAAGCGTAAGTTATATTTCCTCTGCTTCAGGCGGTTCCTTTACCAATGCTGCTTATGCATTAAGCGTTGTAGAGGCAACAGGTTTTGACGCTTTTTATAAAAAGTTCTTTGAGAACATTGAAGGCGTTAAACTGCTCGACAGGGTTTTTGAAAATTTAAATGATCCGGATGCGTGGAAAGATTGTCCTGAAAAACGAAGGAACATGATTAATGCCTTTGCCCTGTCATACAACCAGTTGTTTTTTGAAGGCAAAACAGTAGATGATATTATGTATAAAGGCATAAACGGCCCGCTGGATGAGATCTGCTTTAATACAACTGAGTTTTATCATGGTTTGCTCTTTCGCCAGGCAGTTAAATTAAAGCCAGACAGTAAAAGCGATAAAACATTTCTATATGGCAACTATATAATTCATTTAATGAATCATGCGGAAAAGCATTTAAAACTTGCCGACCTGGTGGCTGCTTCCTCCTGTTTCCCTGCAGGCTTTGAGCCTATCTTGTTTCCCGATGAATTTATTTATAATGATACAGATGGAAAGATAAAAGCCGGTATCCTGGAAAACCTCTGTATTGAACCACAGGAATTACAGGTTGATGAATTAAAGCTTATTCACAATGACGCAGACGTGGATAACCTGGTAAAAAACCTCGCACATCCGGTTAACATAGAAGTATTGGCTGAAGAAGCAAAACAACTGTCTTTACGCAATAACCTTAAGATTGGTTTTATGGATGGAGGCATAACAGACAACCAGGGCCTTGAAAGTATAATGCGCGCTAATGAAAGAAGGGTGAATAAAGAAACTGATTTTAAAGAATTCGACCTGATGTTGATCTGTGATGTGGGCAGCCATTATATGGATCCTTATATTCCGGTAAAACCAAAAAAATATAAAGGCCTTCCAAACCTGAGCATTGATAACATTTTTGTTATTGCAACTGTTCTTCTTATTGCAGGAATAGCAGCGTTTATAATTAATTATCATCTGTTGGCTATTCCGGCAACTTTGATTACAGCAACAGGCCTTTTAACTATAGCCGGCTTGTTTTTGCTAAGGCGCTTTATTGCAGGGGGCGTAAGAAAAAATGAAGGATTAAATCTTTCAAAAAACTTTTCACCCGAAATCGTAAAAGAAATGTTTCACCATTTTGGAAAGACTCCGATTGGCGCTATTGCAGATATGCTGACCGAAAGATTTAATTCGGTGATTACTTTAAACAACGATATTTTTCTAAAACGCGTAAGGCAATTGTTGTATCAAAGTTTTTTTGATGAGGGATACGGCTCGTACCGGTTAAAGACCAACCATATTTATGATTTGAGCTTCTCTAACGATCTTAACCGGGTTTCCGGCGAGGGAAGAGACCCTCTTTACCTGTCACCCGGTTATTCTATGCAGATAATTGCAGAGAATGCATTTGAAATGGGAACAACCCTTTGGTTTGAACATGAAAAAATAAAAGACAGTTCACTTGCTTCTATTATTGCATGTGGTGAGTTCTCTACCTGTTATAACCTGCTGGTGTATATTGACAGGTTAAAAGCTGATACGTTATATTTTGAAAGATTAAGTTCAGCATGGCAGGAGAAACTGAACGACCTGCAGGGAAGGCTTTTGGATGATTATGACAAGTTTAAAAAAGACCCTTTCTGGCTGTATAATGAATCAGGCCTTTTATTTCATATTGCAAACTTTAAAAATAAAAGCGTTGCAGAGTATAAAATACCCGGTAAGTTTACCGGGTTAAGAAATTGAAACGTTTTATTATTTGCTTTTGTATCAATTGTTATAAATAAATCTATAACACTATTTGTTCAAACAACTTCATCAATGTTTCGTAGGGGTCAACGCATAAACCAGGATGAACAGCTGACGTTTGTATCACTGTACTTTTGGTTGCAGCAAGCCAGCGAAACCTTGAGGCAATCGGCAATGCGGCAATAGTTCCGCCTGTTTTTTCTCCTTTTGCAATCTGTTCAAAAGCTTTCAGGCGTTGTTCTATTTCAGCCAGGTTTATTTCGGTTGAAAATGCTTTTAGTTTGTTTTCATTCAGCTTATAAGCCAACTGCAAAAACTTTTTGGAAGCGCAATACAATATTATACCCGTGTTGATGAATTCTTCTTTTTCAACACAAGGCACAATGCGTATAACAGCATATTCAAATAAGTGCTTTTCTTGCGTCATTTGCTTCCTGTATAAATTTATCTGAATGGGCAAGTCGTGTCAACAGGAAATCTGTGTACACTTTGCGTTTATCTTTTACGTCTTCAAAAATTTCTTCCAGCCAAACATCCGGTATCAATGCAACAACCGCTTCAATATTTTCTTTTGTGATGAGTTTTGAATATACTGCATTCACTTCATCCAGCTTTGCAGCAAAAGGCAATAACACATGATCTTTGATTGAAGGGAATGGCCTGATCGCCTGTTCAGCAGCATTGCTTAAAGCATGTTGAAAATATAAAGATGCGCCATGATCTATCAACCATATTTCGTTATGCCATACAAGCATGTTTGTGTTACGTGCGGTACGGTCAACATTGGTTATAAAACAATCAAGCCAAACAATCGTGGAAGCAAGTGTTGTATCTACTTTATTCACCACTGCATCAAAAACAAATGCGCCCTGCAGGTAATGCATGGCAAGATTTAATCCGCGGCTGGCTTTCAAAAGATCCTGTATCTCTTCATCAGGTTCGGTTCTGCCAAATGCTTCATCCAGTTCAGCAAAAACTATTTCAGGAACTTTAAGGCCCATCAATTTCGCCAGCTCGCCACCAATTAGTTCTGCTATTAAAACTTTTATTCCCTGGCCTGCACCTTTAAATTTTAATACATACATAAAACCATCATCAGCCTCAGTAACCGCAGGCAGCGAACCGCCTTCACGCAAAGGCGTTATGTAACGCGTAACATCAACTGTTCTTATCCCGGGATTAAATTCAGTCATTATATACTATTCCTGTTATTAAGTTGTAAAAATAAACGCTTGTATTTCCACGGGACTATTTTTTGCGATTAATACGCAAATAATAAGTAAAGGAACACACAACATCAACCAAGGTAAGCCTGAAAAATAAATCCGTTTTCAATCCTAAAACTCTAATCAGAAAATATCCGGAAATATACTTTTTGAATATGAAAATCTATCATGATTTTTCTCCCACAAACTGATCGCCCTGGTATTTGAACAGCACATTGAATGTAGTAAGACTACCGTAAATCCTGGTAATGTATTGCTGCAGTTCAATTTTATCTTCATCGTTTAATAGTTTATGTGCATTAATGCGTTGTTCCATAACACGCAGCCTGTCGCGCAGCATAACTATTTTGTGAAAGAAAGCTTCTATTGGTACTTCTTTTTCTTTTAATGATGTATCAGCAGGTTTTAATATCATCAAACCATTTTTCCATTTGTCGCCTAACGAAACAACTTCGGTTATGTCACTCCATTCACGCAAAATTTTTATAAGCGCGTCTTCTGCTTCACTGAAGCTGACAGTATATTCCGGTTCAATCCTTTCAATAACTTCTACAGGCAGATCTTTTGAAACAGGCTTTATTCCGCTGTCAGCAAAACAAACATCATATATTTTTTTATGCAGGCGAATGATAACGCCTGTTCCATAAGAAGGATGTTTAATGCGTGAACCGATACCTAAAATTTCCATCTTTTTTGTTTTGTGTAAAAGTAATTGTTGAACCTAAAATGAAATGGAACAATTTGAATGTAGCCGGCGACGTTCAGATAGCACAATTACAACTGCTCAGTCGAATTAACATCGCACAAAACAAGATAATGATGTGGAAAATATAATTCAACAAAGTTTTATAAAGCACTAACGCAGATATTCAGATGCAGGCAGCCTCGTGCGGGGATTATATTTGGTAAGTTTTATTGCAGACGGCCAACCAAGAGTTGTATTAAAACTCAATAAACAATAAAGAAAAAATTTATAAAGAGAGAACCTGCCTTATATCAACGGCATTTTTTTTATGCTTTATATAAATCTATCTAATGAGTACCATGCGCTAACAACACATACGAATCAGAAGTAAATACAATGCCGTTAGAGTTTTTCCATCTTATATAGCCTTTTATAATTCCTGTGCCGACTGTAAAATAAAGCTCTTCCTGTTTATAATCAGACCATAAGCCATCATCCTGTGTTATCAGGATTTTGTAAGACGGATAATTGGTAGTTGTTATTATGGTTGCATATATCTTTGAGTTAAGCGTATCGTTCATGAATGACTTATTTATATAAGGCTCATTGGTAACAGGCATGGGCAAATCAAGCATGAGCGCTTCACCTTTTGGTTCAAGTATATAAGCAGATGAATCATCAGAGCGAACAGTGAATATATGATCACCAAACTGGTCTGCAATAACAGTGTAATCAATGTTATTGTTAGAAACTGTATCGGTAGCTCTCAAATAAAATGTGTCATAACCGTAAAAATCTCCGTAGGAGTCAAAAAAACTATCAGTATAAGTCCATTTATTTTGCGCTCCGAGCGGGTATAACTGGCTGCTGGCAATGGTATTATCTGATGTGCTGATATTTTTTTTACATGAAGCAAAAAGAAGAATGTGCACTATCAACAGCAGGCAAGCTTTTTTCATGGTTAAAATTAAACGATCAGGTCATTTAAAACCTGCATTGATTTATAATGGTTGCCTTAATAAAGGAGATCATTCATCGCCTGATAATTCCCTTTCAATTTCTTCCATTTGCACAATATCCCATGCTTCTGTTTCAGTAGGAGCAACATTCAGCACTCCATCTAAATCCAATTCATTAATAATTGCCTGAACAGGTAATTGAAGTTGGCAAATGACGAACGAAATATTCTGCGCATAATATTCCTGTTGCAAAGCAGCTAATTCGTTAATAAACTTTTCTTCAACATAGGCAGCATTCTTTAAATTAATAACAAGATTTGTCTTATGTTGCAGGTAAGAAATTACCAGATCTTTAAATTCTGCTGTTAAATTGTCAGAAGAAAAATCCGAATCCGGCGTTATCATCGTAAATTTTTCTCTGGTATCAATTTTGAAATTCATACGTTTTACTATTGATCATTTTAACACGATGTGCATAAGTGATTGGTGGCACACCTCAAAAATATTTCTTAAACTTGTACAAATACAAATAAATGGATAACAACTTTTCCGCCCAGGTTAAAGAGATCATATCCTACAGCAGGGAAGAAGCATTGAGATTGGGAAATGATTTCATAGGCACAGAACATCTTTTGCTGGGATTGATTAGAGATGGAGAGAATACAGCAATTAAGATTTTAAAACAATTAAACGTTGACCTGTACGAGTTGCGCAAGGAAGTGGAACTGGCCGTTCGCGATAAAACAGGAAAAAATATAGCTAACATTAACAGCCTTCCGCTAACCAAGCAAGCTGAAAAAGTAATTCGTGTTACAGTATTGGAAGCGAAAGCACTTAAAAGCCCGTTGGTTGAAACTGAGCATTTAATGCTATCTATTTTAAAGAACAAAGAAAACATTGCTACACAAATTTTAAATCAGTACGACGTGGATTACGATTTGTTTAAAACAGAGTTGGGTGTTGTACGCAGCAATGAACCGCGTAGCGAATACACTGAAGAAAATGATGATGATTTTGAAGATGAAAGAAAACAAGGTTATTCATCACAACAAAAAAAGACAACAGCCACTACAAAAAGCAAAACACCTGTATTGGATAATTTCGGCAGAGATATAACCAAGCTTGCAGAAACAGGTGCACTTGATCCTATAGTTGGCAGGGAAAAGGAAATTGAAAGGGTTTCGCAGATTCTCAGTCGCCGCAAAAAGAACAATCCAATTTTAATTGGTGAACCCGGTGTGGGTAAAACTGCCATTGTTGAAGGCCTCGCATTACGTATTGTTCAAAGAAAAGTAAGCAGGGTTTTATATGACAAAAGAGTCATCAGCCTTGACCTTGCAGCGTTGGTTGCCGGCACAAAATACCGCGGCCAGTTTGAAGAACGCATGAAAGCCATTATGAATGAACTGGAAAAGAATCGTGATGTGATTTTGTTCATTGATGAAATCCATACAATAGTGGGTGCGGGTGGTGCAAGCGGTTCACTCGATGCAAGCAATATTTTTAAACCCGCCTTATCAAGAGGTGAGTTACAATGTATCGGCGCTTCAACATTAGATGAATACAGAATGTATATTGAAAAAGATGGCGCCTTAGACCGTCGTTTTCAAAAAGTGTTGGTGGAGCCTCCAACAGTTGATGAAACCATCCAGATATTGAATAACATTAAGCCGCGCTATGAGGATTACCACAATGTAATATATAGCCAGGATGCAATTGATGCCTGCGTTAAACTCAGCGACCGTTATATGACGGACAGGCTGCTTCCCGATAAGGCAATAGATGTATTGGATGAAGTAGGAGCGAGGGTTCATTTAAAAAATATCAATGTTCCTCAAAATATTCTTGATCTTGAAAAACAGATAGAAGAAATAAAACTTGAAAAGAACCGCGTAGTTAAAAGTCAGCGATTTGAAGAAGCTGCCGCACTGCGTGATACGGAAAAACGATTAGGAGAGGAGCTTGAAAAAGCAAAATCTGACTGGGAAGAAGAAAGCAAGAACAAGCGCTATCCCATAGACGAAGAAAATATTGCCGAGGTTGTAAGCATGATGACCGGTATCCCGGTAAAAAGAATGGTACAGGCTGAAAGTGATAAGCTCCGCAAGATGTCACAAGATATGCAGAGTATGGTGGTTGGTCAAAGCGAAGCAATTTCTAAAGTGGTTAAGGCTATTCAGCGCAACAGGGTTGGTTTAAAAGATCCCAGGAAGCCTGTTGGCAGTTTCATATTTCTTGGCCCTACAGGTGTGGGTAAAACTGAATTGGCAAGAGCGTTGGCAAGGTATATGTTCGATTCCGAAGATGCACTTGTTCGCATTGACATGAGTGAATACATGGAAAAATTTACTGTAAGCAGGTTGATAGGTGCGCCTCCGGGTTATGTTGGATATGAAGAAGGTGGCCAGTTAACTGAGAAGGTACGCCGTAAACCTTATAGCGTGATTCTTCTTGACGAAATTGAAAAAGCACATCCTGATATTTACAATATTCTTTTGCAGGTATTGGACGACGGACAGTTAACTGATGGACTTGGAAGAAAAGTCGATTTCAAGAATACGTTAATCATTATGACCTCAAATATCGGTGTTCGCCAGTTGAAAGATTTTGGTGAAGGTGTTGGTTTTGCCACTGCAGCCCGGGTGCAAAACTCAGAAGAAAATAATAAGGCAGTTATTGAAAAGGCACTTAAACGTACTTTTTCCCCTGAATTTTTGAACAGGATTGATGATGTTGTGATCTTTAATTCTTTGACAAAGGAAAACATCTTCGAGATCATAGACATCCTGATGAAAGGCGTACTAAAACGCTTGAACAACATGGGCTTCACCCTTAAAATAACGCCGGAAGCAAAAGAATTTATCGCTGATAAAGGTTATGATATTCAATTTGGCGCGAGACCATTACACAGGGCTATTCAAAAGTACCTGGAAGATAGTTTGGCAGAAGAGATATTGAGCATGAATGTAAAGCAAGGCGATATTCTTATTGCAGACCTTGACAAAGAAAATCAAAAAATTAAATTCGAACTGGGAAAGGCCGAGGAAGAAGCAAAAGTTTAAATTTTAATATTCTTAATTAAAGCCCCGTTTTTGGGGCTTTTGTCTTTAAAAAATAAATTAGTTACCCTGCAGCAAAAATCAGTTAAAAGCTGTTTATGAAAGTATAGCATGAAGACATTATAGAAAAAATTGAATACCTTTCAATTTTTAGAAACAGATTCAGTACTCTTACTATTTATTAAATTATGTTGTCAGGTCATTTTTTGCTGAATATATATAAGGCAACCTTAGTTAGCAGATTTACGTATTTTATAACAAATATTAATCCTTGAAATTTGGAATCATTACATATTTTGATCAAGGGTTGTATTGCCAGGGATCATAAATGCCAGAGAGCATTTTATGAGAACTATTATGGATTTGCGCTTAAGACTGTTTTCAGGTACATCTATAAGTATGATAAGGCAACGGATGTAGTTAATGACAGTTTTGTGAAAATTTTCAATAGTCTTGAAAAATTTCAACCATCAAAAGAAAAGTCTGATACGGAAAAGATTTTGATGGGGTGGATGAAGCGGATCCTGATTAATACTGCTATTGACGAGTTGCGGAAACAGCAAACGCTTCCTGAAATTGGTGAACTGCCGGAATATATCTGGGAAGAAATTGATAGAAGCCAAAATGCTGATCAAAAGGTTTTGTATAAAGAATTAATTTGTGAAATAAAACGATTGCCGCCTTCATATAGAACTGTTTTTAACTTATTTGTCATAGATGGTTTTTCACATAACGAGATTGCAGGTATTCTGGGCATTTCTGATGGAACTTCAAAGTCAGCTTTAGCAAAGGCTAAGGCCCAATTAAAAAAATTTTTAGAGAACAGGTTTTTGGAAAGAAGTTATGCTTTACACAAATGACGATCTTAATAATTTATTTAAAAAAGCAGGTAAAAATTATCCTTTAAAGACAGATAATTCAAACTGGGATGATGTTGCTGCCAAATTAAATAAATCAGCCTCAGAATCATTTGCCTCAAAAAGCCTTAAGGTGCTGAAATACACCATGGTGATTCTTTTGGCAGGAGGCTCATTGATATTCTACAGGTTTAGATCTGCCTCAGATTTTGATCAAAACGAAAGAAAGAAGAATAACAACAAGACTGTTGCAAATGACACCCGCAAAAATTTACCTTCTTACTCCAATACAACAAAGCCATCACTGGGTAATGTACAATTTACAAACCCCATACAATCTGATGTTGAAAAAGGTAAGTCAGGTCAAGCCGTATATACTTTCAATTTAACTCCGGTTAATAAACTTAATAGCATTGCTCCGGCAAAAGAGCCGCAATCTGCATCTTTGAGTAATGAACAATCATTAAACTCAAATGAATCACTGAAACTACCTTCTTCAGAAAAGCAGGAAACCCAGGTTTTAAATGATTCACGTAATGAAAAAGTTGAGTCAGGAGATCAGGCTAATGGTAGTCTTTCGAAAATAACAAAAGCAGATAGCAAATTAAATGAACCGGCTGATGGAACGATCAGGCTAAATCAAAACCGTGATTATAGAATTTACGGAACTCTTTTTGGAGGGCCGGAGTTTTCCACTGTAAAATTTCAGCAGCTTGATAAGCCTGGTTATAAAATAGGTGTGTCACTTGGTTACCGAATGAATAAAAATGTAAGTTTAGAAGTAGGCTTACAGCGTGAACATTTAAATTTCTATAGCAGCGGCGACTACCTTGACACAACTTTACTTAGAATTAAACCAAATACTCAAATAGAAGATGTAACTGTAAGTAGTAAATTAACAAGCGTTCCGGTGAGCCTGCGGTATAATTTTTCATCAACATCAAAAGGACATTTCTATGCTTCTGCCGGTGTAAATGCTGTAATAATAACGCATAGTGAACAATATCAATATTCTATTTCAAAAGATGGGGTTCCGGCTAATATTTCAAGATCTTACAGTGCATTAACCAGTTCAAAATATTTTTCCGGAGTAAATTTCAGTGCCGGGTTTGAAAGAGATTTATCGAAATGCTGGAGTGTAAAAATTGAATCTTATTACCAAACACCTGTAAATAATTTAGGTGTTGGGAAACTGCCCGTTACTTCATTTGGTATAAATGTTGGCATAAGTAAAAATTTAAAATAAAGAAATTAAACTTTGTTTGTTTGATGTGTTTAATGTTCCCTTGCGCCCTGCCTGAAAAAAACAAATCTTTGGGGGTTCTTTAGAGTGGTAAACTCAAGCCTCGTCAAAATAATGACGGGGCTTTTTGTTGCGAAACATCGGCGCTGTTTAAAAAATATTATTATGCACATCGCTGTTAAATTGTATTATTTCAGGTTTAGTTACATAATTGCTGTTGAACCTGAATTGAATATTCACTTCAATTTCTCCATAAAAATGTTTCATTCCATAAACAGTGTTTGGAAAATAAGCGCCCCGTAATTCAATGGTATTAAAAACAAGGTTTTCGTTTTTAACTCTTAATCCGCCACCTAATCCATAGAACCATGAAGGGCGATAAGGATCATCAAGGTTAGGCGTTATTCTTGAAACATCGCCGAAAAGAAACGGCGATAATTTAAAACCAAAGATTCTATAATTTATATAGCTGATTGTTTCGGTCTGCAGGCTTATGCGCTGATTGCCCATCACAGAATCTCTGTTAAAATTTCTTATTCCGAACGGGTTATTAATCTCAAGCGGTTCGAGGCCGGTACGATTTAAAATATTGCCATAACTAAGTTTAAAATATTCCCTTAGTTTAAAATTTTTCAAAGTCATAACCCCACTGTATCCTGCAATTCCGGCAAGCACACCCGCATCCTGAAATTGACCATGATTGTAGAAACTACCGGCACGTATAAAATACTGCACGATATTTCCTTTGTTGTACACTACATATCTGTTTACATCAACGCCTGCATATGGCCGTGACAAATATGATTGTTCATACCATCCCCCGGTAAATGAAATGTTATACCCTACAGGAATATCTTCCGTGATACCAAAACCGTAGATATAGTTTGCCTTATAATAGTCCTGTTTAAAAAAAGTGATCTGGCCTAAGATTGCTTCTTTATCGTTGAAACGAAAGAAAAGCTTGTTTCCTACCTGGTTCGGTTCCTCTATAAAATTTGTTTTGTAATAGCGTAATGCCACGAAGGTTCTTTTTGAATTGCTCTTGTCGGTAATATAATTTTTTACACCAAGGTTATAACCCATCCATGTATCAAATAGCTGATAATGGTAGTTATAAAAATCATGCTCGGGCCTGTTATAGTTATTATACGTTTGAAAATCGCCCCATTCAAATCCTCCCGCAACATGTGTATACTGTGATATAAGATTGCGCTGCAATGAAAAAACAAAAGCCTTTTCATCATTGGAATTATTACGCAGATCAGGATTTATAGTTGAATACATTACAGATGCATCTATGAAACTATGAGCAACATTTTCTTTGGTATAGGTAATTGAATAACCCGATTCAGGGTCTCTTTTTTTTTCCCACAAATAGGTTAAGCTTAATTTTTGGCCTATGCCAAACAGGTTTGCATCTTCAATGGTTCCTTTGAATATTCCCGGGCTTAAATTTTGAAGCTGGCCATTAATGCTAAACAGGTCTTTGGTTATAACGTAAACATCTACAGAATCAGGTGAGCCTGTTTTAGGTTGAACAATTATACGCGCATCCTGTATATAATCAAGGGTACGCAGGTAGCGTTCATTATCAGCTAATACACTTGGAATCACAGGTTCACCCGGCTTTATAAAAAGGCTGTTTTCTAATACCCATTCTTTTGTGGTGTTATGCAGGCTGTTTAAAATTCTGGTTCCGAAATATTTTATTGTATTAACAGTATCATTAAATGTTTTTTCAAATCTGAATTGGCTAATTACGATATTCCTGATGATCTTACCTTCATACTGTTTATATATATTTTCGCTTTTTGCAATCAGCACGCCTTCCTGATTAAGTGTATCCGGCCCGTTTTTTCGTATGAAGCCCAATGCATAATTAAATATGTTGTTTTTGTTTACAGGGTGAACAGAGTCGGCAGATATAGCGTGCACGCTATCTTTCCCAAGAGGAGGGATACTATCATTTTGTGCAGCGCACCGGTTACACAAAAAAACAAGCAACAGTAAGAAGATTGTTATTAAACCTAGTTGAAAATTCCTCACTCTGATATTGACAAAAATTTATCTCGTTAAATTATCCAAATTAAGGAATATAACTTTTAACCATGTCCAAAAAAATGTTTCGGCTTATCATACGGGCGCCAAGACTTTCCAGGTGCTGAGTATATACCTGGCAATCTATCAATCTCACATCTTTTTTGATCAGGTAGTAAACATAGTTTATAAACGCAAATTTGCTGGCATTTGAAATTAGGCTAAACATACTTTCACCAAAAAATATTTTTCCAATTAAAATGCCATACAACCCTCCTGCAAGTTCACCATTGCACCATGCTTCAGCACAAACGCCGTACCCTTTTTTATGAAGCCGCATATAAGCCCGTTCAACTTCAGTAGTGATCCATGTGCCCTCATGATCTCTTTTCGCAATCTTACAGTTATGAATAACCTTTTCAAATGAAGTATTCATTTTAAATTCAAAACGGCCATTGCGTAAAACCTGTTGCATGCTTTTGCTGACTTTTAATTCAGATGGAAACAAAACAAAACGCGGATCAGGACACCACCAAAGCGGTAACGCATCATCAAACCAGGGAAATATTCCGCTGCGATATGCAAGCAGTAATCTTTCATCGCTTAAATCGCCACCTATAGCCAACAGGCCATCTTCGGTAGATGCACCGGCAGGAGGAAACCATAACTTATCATCTAAAATTGAAAGGCCGGACATACAAGTAAAAGAGTAAGATCAATGTTCAATTTCCTGTTCGATGGTTGCATTAATGCCGCGTTCTACAATGGCTTCACGCATTGGTTTGAGGGTTTCATAATCACCCTGTTTAACTCCATACTTGCCCTGAAAATGTATGATGTATGCACATTGTTCAGCTTGTTCGGGTGAATGGCGGCATACTTTGATCAATGTTTCTATAACCCATTCAAACGTATTCACATCGTCATTCCACACGATCAGATTGTATGAAGCTATAAGCGTATCGAGCAATTTCGTATCAAATTGCTGCAATGATTGTTCTTCAGCCATAACTTTTAACTTCATCCGGCAAAGGTAAATCAGGAGCAATTTATTATTTAAACATTTATGAGAATCTCATAAACTTACCGAAACAATGCGTTCTTTTCCATACAAATCTTTTTTGCTCTCAATATCGCTGAATCCTTTGCTTTGTAACAGGGATACGATTTCATTACTTAATGATTCGTTGATCTCAAAAAAAAGTTTACCATCCTTTTTTAAGTGTTTCAGGCTGAAGGCTGCAATTGCCTTATAAAAGATCAAAGGATTATTATCCGGAACAAATAAAGCCTGGTGCGGTTCAAAATTCAATACATTTAAATTCATCAGGGATGCCTCACTCTTTCTTATATAAGGGGGATTACTAACAATAATATCAAAATCAGGAAATACAATATCTTTATTCAAATTAAGAATATCGGCTTTAATAAATTCAATACTCACCTGATTTAATGATGCATTTTTTTTAGATATATTTAATGCTTCTGCACTGATATCCAAGCCAAAAATTGTTGCTGCCGGTAATTTTTTTTTAAGGGTAATCGCAATACATCCACTACCGCATCCCACGTCTAAAATTTTAGGATGGTTTAAATCTGGTTGCTTTAAAATCAATTCAACAAGCTCTTCTGTTTCGGGCCTTGGAATTAAAACGTTCTGATCAACATAAAACTTCAGTCCAAAAAACCAGGCTTCATGTAAAACATATTGAACCGGTTTGTGCCGAAGCAGCTGCTGCGTAAAATCCTGCAATTGCTGATGCTGCTGCTTTGTAAGTTCTTTTTCTTTATGAATAAGCCTTTCCGTTTTTGACAAACCGGTAAGATTTTCTATGATCATATCAGAAATTTTACCTGCTTCCCGCTTTTCATGCAATCTCAAAAGTGATTCATTTAATTTTTTAGATGCTTCTGAAATGGTCATATGCAATGCTATTAATTATTTTTGAGAATGTTTCAACAACAGGAAAAGTATATGCAGCGATGCCTGCAGCTTGCTAAATTGGGAGCAGGGTTTGTAGCTCCTAATCCAATGGTTGGTGCAGTATTGGTTTTTGAAGATAAAATTATTGGGGAAGGTTATCATAAAATTTACGGACAAGCACATGCCGAAGTAAATTGTATTGCCTCAGTAAAAAGTTCGGACCGGCATTTAATTTCGATATCAACTTTATATGTGTCGCTGGAACCTTGCGCGCATTATGGAAAAACACCGCCTTGCACAAACCTGATAATAGAAAATAAAATACCTAAGGTTATTATTGGTTGCCAGGACCCATTTACCAGGGTAAACGGAAAGGGTATTGAGAAATTAAATGCAGCCGGCATTGAAGTTATTGTAGGAGTTTTAGAAAAAGAATGTATTGAACTGAATAAACGTTTTTTTATTTTTTTTCAAAAACAACGGCCGTTTATAATTTTAAAATGGGCGCAAACTTCCGATAAAAAAATTGCATCAAATAATGAAGCCCGCTTACTGATCAGCAATTTATTTACAAACAGGCTGGTACATAAATGGCGTGCTTCTGAATCTGCTATGCTTGTTGGAACAAATACTGTAATAAAAGATGATCCTTTTTTAACCAACCTGCTCTGGACAGGTAAAAACCCTATCCGGCTGATCATTGATAAGAATTTAAAAATCCCGCCTGGTGCGCATGTTTTTAATAACGACGCTCCGGTAATTGTTTTTAATTATCATAGAACAACAATCCGCAGTGATTCAGTTTTAAGCAATAAAATTTTTTATTTTAAAATCAAAGAAGATGAAAGCCTGATCGCACAGATTTACCACGCATGTTTTGATTTAAAAATTCAAAGCATATTGGTTGAAGGTGGCGCTACATTATTGCAGTCGCTTATTGATGAAAAGTTATACGATGAAATTGCAGTCATTACAAATAAAGAAATGTTTATTGGTGATGGACTTAGTGCTCCGGAATTAAATAATGTAAGTCTTATAAGATCTTTTAGCTTATTAAATGATAACATTAATTTATTCCTATAATGTATTCACGTTATGTTAAATCCCTGTTCGCGCGGCTTTTTAAAAAGAAATTGCGGCAACGTTATGTAACGAAAGCTAAGATAGTGGATGGGTCAATAGTTCTCTACGGTTATTGGACGCCTTGTTAATCTCTTCAAAGAATTTAATCTTTTGTTCGTCTGTAAGCAAAGTGTTTGTCAGAGCAGTAACTGCATCATTAAGCGTAATCATTTCTTGATACATAAGCAAGTCTAATCTTTGTGAATCCATAGCTTTTTCTTTTTAAAATTCTTTCAGGAACAGAATTTACACATAACGTTAATTATAGGCTTTTTTATTCCGTTTCTTTTATCGAAGGTAAAGATTTTTTAAGCATACTTGCGAATTTAGCTCGCTTTAAAAAATCTTTACCTTCGATAAAGCATTTATTAATTCATAAAAAATGCCTATAATTAATATTATGTTAAGTAGGCACGGTCGTTTGATTTCTTTTTTAAACAGCCGCTCTGCTTCTAATACAAAATACAAGTGCAAATAAATTACAGTAAGGCTACTTTCATCGTATTATCAATTTTATTACTTCTAAAAGTAGCAGAATTACTGATATTAGGAAAGCTGCTTTAGCCATCCATTTTGTCTTAGGATAATCTTCATATTGCAATCTTGCATTTTCTAAATCATACCATTTTTTATTTTTGACATCCTCATCTTTCTTCTGTTTTTCAGACTTAAAATATCCGTAAGGATTATTTTTATAATCATTAGGCAGATAACTAAGCTGTTCTTTACTGATCGCTTTAATGAATACTTGCCCTCTAAATTATCTATTAAATCCAATGATAATAATTCATTAATTAGTTCTGGTATATCTGTTATAGCGTCTTTATCATTTGCATAAAATGAACTTAACTCATCCATACTTAAAGTCATTTTCTGTTCGCTTAAATAATAGATAACACTATTTACTTGTTCGTCATTCATAAACAGCCTTTGATTTTCGCTTCGCTCAAATAAATACTAAACAGCCCCTTCACACGAATACAAAAAAAAGAAATCAAACTCCGCCATCCCGCTCTCCTGTGTGCAAAAAAAACATACACAGTCGAGCCACAAAACCTACCACACTCAAACATAATATTGTGTTATATGCGAATTGCTCATTTATGCGTTGCCAATACGCAATTACATATAACAAACTTTTATGTTAAGTAGCGCACAGGGTTGTACAAAAGAAAAAAGAAGATGAATTGCACAATACAAGGCGTGAGAACTACTACATTGTTTATATTTTGACGAGAACGGGTTTGTTGAAATTTTGTTTCTTAGTTACTAAGGAGATTATTTGATGGTGGTAGACTCTTTTTAGATTTTGCCTCAATTTTTTTTATGTTTTCCGCGACAGGTAAATCCTCGGGCATAGTACCGCCTATTTCTTTAATTGCCTTTCTTACTTTTTGCCCAACTTCAAAGTGAGTTTGGTTAGCATGACTTTTGCTTTTTACTTTATCCTTTTTTAATTTATCTTCAGCTTGAGTCGACAAGAATAAGTTAGCAGCAAGTTCTGTACTTCCCATGTGGTCAAGAATATTTGCACTTGATGTGAGACCCTTTTTCCTTTGAATACCGTTTTTATCTAATCCATTATACATTCCTTTATATCCATAATTTTTGAAGATTGCATAATCGATTGGGTCTATTACTCCAGCTCCTTTTGCGGCAGATGCCAATAGTTTGTTGTGTTCAGCCAATTCCCTTCTCAGAAACGATCTCTTGGAATCCTCTGTTTGAAGAACTTTATACTCTTCCAATTGTTGGATTTCTTGCAAACGAGTTTGTATTGCAAAATATGTTTGCCCTAAAGCCACAACCTCTTTCTCAGGATCGGCGTTCTGAACTATCAGATAACAAGCATATCTCGTAAGCCGTATATCTTCAATCTCTTTGAAAGCACCTGACCCTATGGCAACCTTTTTACTCACTACAGTAAAATGGTCTCGACCGCGTTGACCACTATTCTTACAAGCCTCAAATGCTTTTCGCATAACATCTAAAAAGCTTTGATATTTTGCGTAATCGAGGATCTTGTATAATTCTCGCGCTAACCAATATTCGCCGTTTTCGTCAACCTTTTTAATACCCTCGAAAACTGGTATTGGATTGCTTGTCGTCAAATCTGCCATCTTAATGCTTTTGACAAATTTACAAAAAATTCGATTTTCAAGATTTTTATTTCTTGAATTTCTTGGCTTTTCAAATGAGTGTTATCTTTATGTGGAAAATAATTATATGGCTATACAAATTGAAGTTCACGATACTCACATTCAGCCGCTTATAAACTTCTACTTGGAAAGATTAAAAGCGTTAAGGGCTGAAATTATTGAGAGAGAGCAAGAGGTAAGAGAAATTAATTCCACCATTCAAAAGCTTAAAAAACGAAATGTTACAGCTTCTGATACTGACAAAAACACTCCTATAACAAACTATTCTGAGAAATGGCCGTGGGTGAAAAAAGTTCAATTTGCTATTGAATTTAAGGGTACACCACTTACAACTAAAGAAATTGTAGACACATTAAGCGAGTTTGAGTCCTCATTTTTAATAGATAGAAAAAGAGTTGTTGCAAGCATTTCTTCCATTTTAAGTAGTAAATCCGGAGAAGGAAAAGATTTTACCAGAGTAGATAGTGAATCTGGAGATTTTGCCTATGCTCTTAATACACCTAATAATACAACTGCTTTAAGTAATGACGATGACGACGATAGTTTACCTTTCTAAAAATTAAAAATCCTGCAATAGCTGTAACTATTGCAGGGTGTGTGAACAGCCAGCCACGCACTTGAAATGTTGGCTTATTAATAACCTGTTAAATTCAATAAAATGAATAAAAAGCAAACATCTGCTAAGGTAGCTTCTAAAGCTTCAAAAATTCTTAGTGATCCAAAAAGCTCAAAAGCACAAAAATCTGTTGCTGCTTCTGACTTAGCTCAAGCCAAAGGTAAGAAGTCTAAGTAATTGGCTGTTTATGAAATTAATTTTATGTCAATGCCAGTGTTAGCACACTGGTTTTTTATTTATAATCCTTTTCCATCTCAGTCGGGTAGAAATTTTTCAAATTTCAGTTGTTTCTTTTTCAAAGAAAGTGCAAATCAAATACTCTTTTCTTCGCCCGCGCTTCCCTTCAGCTCCCGCAAAATCTTTGTAAGAAATATAAGATTTCGCTCCACCCCAAAGGGCTATGTGTCTACCATTAACTTACCCATTAAACAGTCTTCATTTAATTCGAGTCATTTGACGCAATACTTTAATGGTTGAATGAATAGCTTTGATGAATTCTTAAGAATATAGGGCTGCAACCAAAATTAACTAACTAAGAATTTCATTTAACCTCAAATCCAGTAATGGTTGCCTCTCATATGTTGAGGCAGCCTTTTTTATATTATAAAAATGCTCCTCAATAAAATAGAGGAGCATCCGAGCATTGGTTATTGGAAATTGGAAACGGTTTCCATTAAACACTTTATAAAGATAATGTAAACATGAGTTATATTGCGTTACATCTTTTTAATGTGAATTGATATAGCCTCCGTTTTTCTACGAAGATTTTTTATTTATAATCCTCTTAGCTTCAGCAGGGATGTTGGCTTCGCCTCCGGTTGTTTCTCTTTCAGAGAAAGTGCAGATTTTTTTATTTTTTCTTTGCCCGCGCTACCCTTCAGCTCTCACGAATTTGTGTAAAAAACTTACGAATTCACTTCGCCCCAATTGCAGCAACTTAAACAATGGCAGCCTGACATAGAAATGTGTAATGCACAATTTCAACAAATAATGCACCGGATATCGAAGTTATATTACAGATATAGCGGATACTGCATTAACTGTAGTATTTTATAAAGTTTTTTATATAAAAAAACCGGCCAATAAGCCGGTCTTTTTATTTAATTATATTCCTTTTATCGACTATTTATAGGTATTATATTCAGCATCATATTTTTTATATAACGCATCATATTTATCATAATCCTTACTGTTGCCATTTACTTTAGTTTGATCTCTTTGCCATAAATAAATATTAGCAAGGTAGCCAACAGCTCTGTTTAAACTTGAAGTTTCAGCCTTCGTTCTGTCTGTTTTTCCTTTTAAAACCGGGTAAGTTTTTTCAAGCCATTGAGAAGCTGTATCTGCATAAGCCATTTCTTGTTTAGCTATTTCTGCACGTTTTGTTTTTAATGCAGCACTTTCTCCGGCGTTAGCATGATACCTGTCATCCAAATCGCTGTAAATACCATAATAAATTACACCGGTATTA
>JABDAV010000002.1 GCA_013289015.1 Bacteroidota bacterium
TAAGATTGGAAAAACCAAGCAGCGTTACATGCGTAGTAAAGTCGAGATAAAAACCAATAGCAATGCCGAGGATGCTTAAAACCAGATGCCAGGCAATCGCCCATCGTCTTTTAATTATTTTTTGAACAATCAGTTTGTCAGGCTTATTAATGCGGTCTATATTAAGATCGAAATAATCATTTATAATATAACCGGCAGCAGCAATAAGAACAGAAGAAAACACCAGCAGGGAAAAATGAAAATGATTAAGGTTCGGCTTTCTGTATCCGGCGGTCAGCAAAGGGTAGATAACACAATACATGAAAAGAAATTGTGTTATGGCTATAAAAGACATGGAAGATATTGAAGGCGATCGCAGGTATGGTTGCAAAACCATGCCTATTGTGTGGGGTATTAATGCATCCAAAATTTATGTAGCTACGTGGATGACGATGCTTATTCTTGCTTTGGGATTGATGGCAATATACATGTTGCAACTGCACTGGTGGATCGCGATTACTTATTCTGTCATCTTAATCTTACTTCCTTCAATCATAGTATTTCAAAAGCTTTTTACTGCGCAAACGCCGAAAGATTTTCATACACTCAGCACGATAGTAAAACTGGTGATGTTCACCGGTATTCTCTCCATGATATTTTTTCGCTATTACAGTTAAATCATGCAAAAAATTATTCTTGCTTCACAATCGCCGCGCAGAAAACAATTGCTTCAATGGGCTGAAATAGATTTTATAGCAGAAACAAGCGATGCAGATGAAAGTTTTCCTACAAACATGCCGGTTGAGGAAGTTCCGGTTTTTATTGCACGAAAGAAAGCAAAAGCTATTCAGCAAAAACATAATGATAGCCCTGTAATTATTGCAGCAGATACCATTGTTGTGTTAGATAATGTAGTAATAAATAAACCCATTGACCGTAATGATGCAGTAAACATTCTCAGGTCTTTATCAGGTAAAATACACAGGGTAATTACCGGTGTTGTTTTATTAAAAGATAAAGAAGAAATAAGCTTTGCTGATGTTACGCTGGTAACTTTTCATGAACTTACCGATAACCAGGTATTTTTTTATGTTGATAAATATAAACCCTACGATAAAGCCGGCGCTTATGCCATACAGGAATGGATAGGTGTTGTGGGCATTCAATCAATCAATGGAGGCTTTTACAATGTGATGGGTTTGCCTGTAAGCAGGGTAGTAGCAGCATTGAATAAAATTCAGCAGGAATAATTAACTGAATGCCGTAACTTGTTCATACAATTTTAAACCATGAACGAACGGCTTTTGCAATTCATCTGGCAATTCAGATACTTTGATCAATCTTCTTTACTTACCTATGATGGCCAGCCAATACAAATAATTAATCCAGGCAATTTAAACCGCGATTCAGGACCGGATTTCTCGGCTGCAAAAATAAAAATAGACGATACGCTATGGGTTGGAAACGTTGAGTTACATGTGTGTGCATCGCACTGGCACAACCATAAGCATTCAGCAGACACCAATTACAGCAATATTATTCTGCATGTTGTTTGGGTGAATGATGAAGATATCTTCGATAACAATCACTATAAAATTCCAACGCTGGAGTTGCAATCAAGTGTAACTAAAATAATGCTCGAACGCTTCAATCATCTTATGCTTACAGCAGATGTTATACCATGCGCATTTGCACTGCCTGTACTGAATGAAGTTGCATGGCTTAGCTGGAAAGAAAAATTGATTGCAGAAAGATTGCATGAAAAATCCAGTTTAATAAAACAATGGCTGGCATTAACCAATAATAACTGGGAAGAAGTTTTCTGGATAAGCCTTTGCCGCAGCTTTGGTATGAAGGTGAATGCAGATGTGTTTGAACAAATAGCCAAAACAGTTCCGGTTATGCTGCTTGCAAAACATAAAAATCAAATCCATCAGTTGGAAGCTTTATTATTGGGACAAGCAGGCTTACTTGACGAAGCCTTCGACGATGATTACGCTACCATGCTTCAAAAAGAATATCTGTTTCTTTCAAAAAAATACAGTCTGCATCCTGTAAATAAAAAGCCTGCTTTTTTAAGAATGCGGCCTTCCAATTTTCCAACACTTCGGTTGGTGCAGCTTGCCATGCTGGTGCATCAATCCAATCATTTATTTTCAACCATCAAATCAGCTAAAAGAGCAGCTGATATTTTCAGATGGTTTGATGTAACAGCAAATGATTTCTGGAATTATCATTACACTTTAAAAGATGAAACGGCCCATCACCCAAAAACATTGGGAAAAGATTTTATAAAGCACATTATCATTAATACAGTTGTGCCTGTATTGTTTACTTATGGCATTGAGAAGAAGGAAGATGCTTTTAAAGAAAAGGCGCTTAATATTTTAATGGAGCTTGAGCCGGAACAAAATGCTATCACCACTCAATGGAAAAAACGTGGCGTTACCAATCAAAATGCTTTGCACAGCCAGGCGCTTATCTTTCTTAAAAATAATTACTGCAATAAAAAACTTTGCCTCGAGTGCGCGGTTGGAGTAAAGCTGCTGAAAGAATAAGAGCTATCTGCAAAATGCTATTCTTTCCATCCAAAATCAACATTCAATTCAATATCCGGGTGAATGCTTTTAGCAACCGGGCAGGTTATCGCAGCACGCTCCAAAATAGTTTTTGTTTTTTCGTCAAGATTAAGATGAGCTGGAAAATTAAATTTTACATCAATACTGCCAACGCGCCTTGGTTCTGATTTCATCTTTTTATGAATGCTCACCTCAGTTCCATCCAGCAACACATTCATATCTCTCGCCTTAATGCCCATAATAGTAAGCATGCAACTGCCTAATGAAGTAGCCATCAAATCTGTTGGCGAAAATCTTTCTCCTTTTCCCTGGTTATCGGTTGGTGCATCTGTTTCAATTATAGTATTACTTTGCAAATGTTTTGCTTCTGTTCTTAACGCGCCTTTATAAATTATTTCAGAGGTCATTACACAATTTTTATTATAAATTTACGATTATCAATTACCATGTTTAGGAAGATTTTTTTGCTGTTGCTCTGCGCCGTAACTCTCAGTAACGCTTTTTCACAACAAACAAATACGTCTGCAAATGTACCCAGTGAAAAAGATAAAAAGAAGGAAGAGCGCAAACAACATATTGATGAGCTTATACAACGTGAGGAAGATGGCGCGCTGGTCTTCAACAAACAATTCCTGTTCGGATTTAAACTCAATACCGATGGCTGGACAGCCTTATATGAACATGGCAGGTACAAAACCATTAATCTTACTAATACCTGGGGCATTGAATTTGGCGAGCGCAAAAGCCACAAGGAAGAAAAGATAACGCCCACCGATCTCTCCACCGGCTTTCCTGTAGGCAATCCCTTTGTTTACGGAAAACAAAACAATTTTTATTACCTCAACTTTACTATCGGCCAGCAAAGGCTTATTGGCGGAAAGGGCACAAAGAATGGCGTGGCTGTCTCTGCTATTTATAGCGGTGGTTTTTCGGCAGGCCTTTTAAAACCCTACTATGTAACGATATATGATCCCAATACCGACCAAACATATGATGTAAAATATCAAGGTCCTTCAGATAGTCTTTTTCTTACCTACCCTATTTCCTCTGCAGGCTTAACAAAAGGCATAGGAGAAACCAAATTTGTTCCCGGCCTTGTTGCACGTCTTGGTTTGCGGTTTGACTACGGCCGCTACAATGAACTGGTTTCTGCCATTGAAATTGGCATAAGCGGAGAATTTTATACGCAGGATATGCCGATAATGGTGAACACTCCTCCCAAAAAATTCTTCTATAACTCTTACATCGCTATCGAATTTGGCGGGCGCAAGTAATACGCTGTAATAAGTTATTTTTGCCTGATTTTTCTTTTGGAAAAAGTAAATGTCATTTGTCTTTAATAGAAAATAAGGCAATGTTGCAAGAATAGACTTCGTTCTTATAAGAATGGAGAAGAATATCACAAGAATGTGCGACATTCTGCAAGAATGAAAGAGAATATTATGAGAATGAGCAATAATCTTATAAGAATGACTGGGAAACTTTGTAAGAATGGGAAACAATCTTATAAGAATAATTCAAAATATTAAAAGAATGAAGTCCGGAATAGGAATATTAAGTTTGAGTTGAGAATTTATGTGAAACTTTGAAACAGAAAACATGGAGCAAATCTGCATATCACAAACTACAGAAAGGCCTAAAATAAAAAAGCCCGATTGGTTAAGGGTAAAATTACCTATCGGAGAAAGTTATAAACATGTTCGCAATCTTGTTGATACACATAAACTACACACCATTTGCGAGAGCGGCAATTGCCCGAATATGGGTGAATGCTGGGGTGCAGGTACGGCAACTTTTATGATACTTGGAAACATTTGCACCCGCAGTTGCGGTTTTTGCGCAGTAGCAACTGGTCGCCCTGAACCTATTGATTGGGATGAACCGCAACGTGTTGCTGAAGCCATCCATTTAATGAAGGTTAAACATGCTGTTATAACCAGCGTTGACCGTGATGAACTTAAAGACGGCGGCTCAACTATTTGGTATAATACTATAAAAGCAGTTAAAGCGCTTAATCCCGATACAACTCTTGAAACGCTCATCCCCGATTTTAAAGGCGAACACGAAAATATTGCACAAATTGCCGAAGCGGCACCAGAAGTTATCAGTCACAATATGGAAACGGTTGAACGCTTAACAAGACAGGTGCGCATACAGGCAAAATACCGTAGAAGCCTGGAAGTACTTCGTTATTTGAAAGAACTTGGTGTGCGCACAAAGACCGGCATTATGCTCGGCCTTGGCGAAACAAAGGAAGAAGTTATCCAAACCATGAATGATTTGGCTGCTGTTAATCTTGATGTACTTACACTCGGCCAATACCTTCAGCCAACTACTAAACATTTAAGCGTTCAGCGCTTTGTACATCCCGATGAATTTGCGGAATACCGCGAGATCGGTTACTCCCTTGGATTTGATTATGTTGAAAGCGGCCCATTGGTGCGTTCTTCTTATCACAGCGAAAAGCATGTGTTCAAAGGCTATGGCCGAAACCAGTGGCTGAATGAAAAAAGCAATTAACAGAATACTTGTTTTAAAATCTTCATTTTTTATCGTCGTTTACCTATTTTTGCGCCCCGCTAAGCGGATGTGGCGAAACTGGCAGACGCACCAGACTTAGGATCTGGCGCCGCAAGGCATGTAGGTTCGATTCCTATCATCCGCACACTTCAACCCCCTTCAGGGGGTTTTTTTAAAATCTGTTTTTATTAAAGACATAGCTTAAACTTAAAGCAAATGGCAACAGTAACACGCGAAAATATCGGTAATCTTAACGACAAGCTGACCGTAAATCTTTCCAAAGAAGATTATATGCCTTCTTTTGAAAAGAGCCTGAAGAATTATGCGAAAAATGCAAACATTCCCGGTTTTAGAAAAGGTATGGTTCCGGCAGGACTGGTTAAAAAAATGTACGGCCAATCTGTTTTTTCAGATGAAGTTTTACGTACGGTTGAAAAAGAACTGAATGAATATGTTTCGAAAGAAAAGATCGACATACTTGCTCAGCCTCTACCTTTTGAAAATGACAGCCGCATGCTGGATGTGAATAATCCCGGCGATTATGCATTTGCTTTTGAAATTGGCTTGAAACCCGAGCTGAACATTGATACTAATGAACTTAAAGGTACTTTCTATAAAATACAGGTTACTGATGAAGTGATCGAAGACGAACTCAACCGCATTCGTTCACGCTACGGTAAAATGACAGAGCCTGAAACAGTAAGCAATGAAGAAGAAGTGCTAAATGTAAAACTTACAGAAGCCGATGCAGAAGGAAATGCTGTTGAAGGCGGCATCGTAAAAGATAATTCATTACTGGTAAAATATTTTGCACCTGCAATACAACAGCGATTAATGGGTAAAAAGAAAGATGATACCACTTTAATTCAACTCAATAAAGGTTTTGAAGATAAAGAAAGAGATTTCGTAATGGAAGATCTTGGTTTGGATAAAGCAGATGCTGCCAACGCTGAAAAGTTTTTCAATCTTACCATAACTAAAATCGGCTTTGTAGAAAAAGCTGAGTTGAATGAAGAGCTATTCAAGTCATTATACCCGGATGGGAGTGTTACCAGCGAAGAAGCATTGCGTAATACAGTAAAAGAAGAAATTCAGAAATATTACGATAAGCAAAGCAGCAACCAATTGCAGGATCAGTTGTATCATGAACTAGTTGACCATATGCAGGTTTCTTTTCCCGAAAACTTCTTAAAACGCTGGCTGGAACAAAGTTCCGAAGAGGCAAAAACTGCAGACGAAGCAGAAAAAGATTTACCAACCTTTTTAGGCCAATTAAAATGGACATTGATCAGCAGCAAGCTTATCAACGAAAATAATATAACAGTGCAGCCCGAAGAGATTAAAGATTATGCACGCAGGCAAATAGCCAGTTATATGCAGGGACAAAGTTTTGGCGATATGCCCTGGCTTGATGAATATGCAAACCGAATGATGAGCGATAAAAAGTTTGTTGATGAAACCTACATGCGTCTTCAAACAGAAAAACTTTTTGATCTGCTTGAAAGCAAAACTCAAAAAACAGAAGAATCAATCACATTAGAAGAGTTTCAGCATAAACAGCAGCATCATCACCATTAAGCCGGCAGGTTAAGGTTGCTTTTATTTCATCAGTAATAAATAATTAATCAGTTGTATTGAAAGAATTTCATACAACTGATTTTGTTTTCATGAACACCTGTGGAAAATTACAGGCTTTACCTGCTTTTTATCTATCTAACTTTGGAGTATGAAAATATCACAATCACAGCTTGATAAGCTACAGCAATTACTTTCAGAAAGTGATTATACCATTCGCTATGAGCGTGGCACTTTTCAAAGCGGCTGGTGTTTGCTTGAACAAAAAAGAATGGTTGTATTAAATAAATTTCTTGATATAGAAGGAAGAATAAATACGCTGCTTGATCTTATACCCCAGATAGCTATAGAATTTGATAAGCTTACACTCGAAAGCCAGAAATTATATTCAGAAATAACACAATCTGCACAACAGGCAGCGATGCAATTTTAATTAACTGCATTGATGAAGTAGATTTGCTTTGTGCACTATCCTCCGTTAAAGATCACATTTCTTGGCACCGGCACCAGTACCGGTATTCCCATGATAGGATGCACTTGTGCAGTTTGTACATCTCCTAATAAAAAAGATAAACGTTTACGTTCAAGTGTTTTAATTGAATCGCCCACAACCACTATTGTTATTGATACAACACCTGATTTTCGTTACCAGATGTTGCGCATTCATAATACAAAACTGGATGCGGTTTTATTTACGCATCCGCATAAAGATCACATTGCAGGCCTTGATGACGTTCGCGCTTATAATTTCTTTCAAAAAAAACCAATGAATGTTTATGCAAATGCTTTAACAGCCGAAGCATTAAAGCATGAATTTGCTTACGTGTTTGCAGATAAAAAATATCCCGGCGTGCCGGAAATTGATTTGCATACAATTGATGAAACTGCTTTCACAATAGGCGATATACCGATACAACCATTTACAGTATGGCATCATAAAATGCCGGTATTTGGATACAGGTTTGGAAAATTTACCTATATTACCGATGCAAACAAGATCGAAGACCAGGTAAAAGAAAAGATAAAAGGTTCTGATACGATTGTATTAAATGCACTGCGTAATGAACAACATATTTCGCATTTTACATTGAATGAAGCGATTGCATTAGTGCGTGAATTACAAATTCCAAACGCATATTTTACACATATCAGCCACCAGTTGGGAAAGCATGATGATGTTGAGAAAACTTTACCGCCGGGCATTCATCTCGGTTACGATGGATTGCAACTGATCGTATAAACTGTATTTAAAAACCCACCCTTATATGAATAAAAGCCATTTAAAAGATTGGTTTACTTTTAGTAAATGCGAAAGGCGTGCTGTTATAATCTTGCTATGCCTGCTTGGTTTCATTATGGTACTTCCTTATTTTGTACCTGCAAAGAAAACCAATATACACATTGACAAAGAACTGCAGGCAGAACTGGATCAATACAAAACTGAACATCCGCAAAATAATGATCAATCAAGTTTTGTCAGCATAAGTGATACAACGATAAAAGATACTGCAATAACAACAGTGTTTTATTTTGATCCGAATACTTTGGATGAAGATGGATTTGCAAAACTTGGATTAAATCAAAAAACCATTCATACACTTATTAATTACAGGAATAAAGGCGGATATTTTAAAACACCTGAAGACATCCGTAAAATATACGGGTTAGCAAAAGCAGATGCCGACAGGTTGATTCCTTATGCGCGCATTGCCGCTTCCAATAAAAAGCAAACAACACCAACAAAGAGTGAAAAGCCTGCAGCTGTACAAACCGAAACACATCAATTCAAAAAAATAAATATCAACACTGCTACAGCAGAAGACTGGAAAGCATTTCCCGGCATTGGTGATGTTATTGCTAACCGGATTATAAAATACAGGACAAGCATGGGGGGCTTTAAATCTGTTGAGCAGGTTGGTAAAACATACGGATTAAGTGACAGCGCTTTTCAGCAGATAAAACCGTATCTTTTGCTGAAAGATTCTACAGAGAATTAAAATAATTCAGATAAATATTTGTCAAACACATAGTTTTGCAAACTAACAAATGTTAGTTTAAAATGATAATGGAAGACATCACGCTACAGGTAGCAGACATGGCAAAGAATTTTGCAACACAATACATAAAGCCCCATATAATGGAATGGGATGAAAGCCAGGAATTTCCCAAACACATCTTTCATGAAATGGGCAATCTTGGTATGATGGGCGTTTTAGTGCCCGAAGAATATGGCGGTTCAGGTCTTGGTTATACAGAATATAAGATCATCATTGAAGAGATCTCAAAAGTTTGTGGTTCGATAGGCTTAAGTATTGCTGCGCACAACTCGCTTTGCATTGGCCATATCCTTGCGTTTGGCAATGAAGATCAGAAACTGAAATACCTTCCGAAGCTTGCCTCCGGAGAATGGATCGGCGCATGGGGTTTAACAGAAGCAAATACCGGCAGCGATGCAGGCAACATGAAATGTACAGCGAAAAAAGAAGGCGATAACTGGGTGTTGAACGGAACCAAACAATGGATAACACATGGCAAAAGCGGCAATGTTGCTGTAGTTATAGCGAGAACAGGTGCGCCGCGCGCAAAAAACAATGCCACTGCATTTATTGTCGAGCGCGAAAGAAAAGGCTTTTATGGTGGAAAGAAAGAAAACAAATTGGGTATGCGCGCCAGTGAAACTGCAGAGATGATCTTTGATAATTGCGTTATTCCCGATGAGAGCAGGCTCGGTGAAATAGGGGATGGTTTTAAACAATCAATGTATGTTTTGGATGGCGGGAGAATTTCAATAGCATGTCTTGCTTTAGGCATTGCCAAGGGAGCTTTTGAAGCAGCGGCTAAATACAGTAAAGAACGTTACCAGTTTGATCAGCCGATCGCAAATTTCCAGGCAATTAGTTTTAAGCTGGCTGATATGGCAACTGAAATTGATGCCGCAGAATTACTGATTCTCCGTGCATGCGAATTAAAAAATCAGCATAAAAAAGTTACGAAAGAATCGGCAATGGCAAAATATTATGCAAGCGAAGTCGCTGTAAAAGTTGCCAACGATGCGGTGCAAATATTTGGCGGAAACGGTTACACAAAAGAATTTCCTGTTGAAAAATTTTATCGCGATGCTAAGTTGTGCACCATCGGCGAAGGCACATCTGAAATACAAAAAATAGTTATTGCAAGAGAAGTATTAGGCAGGTTTTAAACAATTATAATCTTATTAATTTTAATAGTGTTGCCACGAATGTGCGAATAATTATTCGTGCATTCGTGGCAAATTTTTTAATGATATCGCTTATCAGAAATGATATTTGTTGCATGAAACCAAGAATAAAAATCTGTTGCATCAATTCAATCAATGAAGCAAAGCTGGCAATAAGCTTTGGCGCTTCTGCTATCGGATTGGTTGGTAAAATGCCAAGCGGCCCGGGACCAATAGAAGATAAGCTTATTGCATCAATTATAAAAACTGTTCCTCCGCCAATTGCAACTTTTTTATTAACGAGTGAAACCATCGCGGAAAATATTATAGCACACCAGCAACGCGTTCATTCCAGCACCATTCAAATTGTTGATGCAGTATCTGAAAGAAATTACAAACTGATTCGCGCACAGCTGCCATCAATAAAACTGGTGCAGGTTATTCATGTAATTGATGAAAGTTCAGTTCATGAAGCAATTGAATTATCAGAAGAAGCAGATGCTTTATTGTTAGACAGTGGCAATCCTAAACTTACTATAAAGGAATTAGGCGGAACAGGCAGAGTGCATAACTGGGATTTAAGCAAAAAGATCGTTCGTCAAAGTAAAGTTCCTGTTTTTCTTGCAGGTGGTTTAAACCCAACAAATTTAGCTGCAGCTATTGAAACGGTGCAACCTTTCGGAATAGACGTTTGCAGTGGCCTTAGAACCAACGGCAATCTAGATGAAGAAAAATTGGACGCTTTTTTTAAAGCAGCAGGATATTAATTATTGAAGGTTTGTTTTTACAAACTTCATTTTAGCGCCGTTGATCGCAGGAATAATCAATTCATTTTTGTCGGTTAAAACACAATCTTCTAAACTGTAATCATATTTTGTATTCCAGGCAGCAAAAAAGTTTCTCGTAAAAGTTCCATCGGGCTTTACTGCAATATGATCCAGTGTCTTTGATTTTTTGTTGGCGATCACTTCATAAATAATATGAATGGCATTATTGCCCGCAATTATTTTTGCGCTGCCAAGATTTGCGGCTGTGCGATTATCTATGCTGTCATTAAAAGAATTCGACCATACAACATTGTTACTATTATTTACCCTGAATAACTCAATTTTAAATTTGTCCAGCGGCAAAGTGACATCCGGAGTAAAATAAGGTTGGGATGAATAATCTGTTGGTGGCGTATTATAACCTTGATTAATATAAACACCTTCCGGTGTCATATATCCAACATAATTGGGCAATGGATATCTAAATTCGTCCACTTTGCTTACTACTCCATAATTTGGCCTGAGTGCATAATTGTCAGCAGCATCCACTTGGCTCCAGGTTGCAAAAACACTTGAGAATTTTTCATTGGTTGATATATTGGCAGTATAACTTATCCGGTTACCGGTAAATTCTTGGTTATTAATAAAGGTATCACCCGGAAGATCATTCAGCGCATCATCTGTTTGCCAAACATATAATCTGCATTTATGTATATAGATGCTGTCTTCTCCTATATTTCCAAACACCAGATAACCGCCAGGTTTTTCTGCAACGCGAATTGGATTATCTTCAAATGCATACTTGTTAATACTTTTTTCAGCAATCAGCATTTCATTGTTTGAAAATTTTTGTTTTATCAGTTTAAAATTAACGAGGTTATTTGAAGCAGATGTTTTTAGCAGTAAAACGTTTTTATTGTTATCCACTATAATATCTGTGAGAGATTCGTTTGCTGCATTAAAAGGAATAACAAAGTCTTTGTGTATTAATTCATCACCGGTAACAAAACTGCAATTGAATTTTAAAACATGGTAGGATGAATCATAACTCATTTTATTAAAGCAAATGGTTTTGCCATTACCAGATCGCAGAATATTATAAAAAAAATCCTGGTTTGCAATTGACCGGTCTGAAGTATTAAGACTGTCTAAAGTTTTTACGCTCATCAGATTTCCTGATTTATCAAACGAAGCCAGTTGATACAAAAAAGTCTTTCTATGTTTATACTGACAAGTAACATAAAACATATTACCTGCATTATAAAACCGCGAAGCAGGATCTCCTTTATGTCTTAAAATATTTGTAGTTGCTTCATTTATCAATTGCATCGAATTGTCATAAACGTAAATCTTTGCCTGTCGTTGTTTTTTTATAAGCGTTTCCCAAACAATAATGTTGCCATCTACATTGCCAATAATGTTATGCTGATAATTGCTTGAATGCAACACTTTATTGCTGGAATAATAAATGGGCTGATTGTATGCTGTACATGCAATAAAAAGCAAAGGAAGGATGGGGTTAAAAAAATATTTCATAAGCCAAATCTATTGAAATTAATATTACAGATCTCCTAACTGCGGGCGTAATAAGATTTCTTCAACACAAGTCTGTGGCGAAAGCAAAGATGCAGCAAACACCATGTTTGCAACATCACTTGCCTGCATAATGCGTTCAGGATCGATGCCACTTTTACTCCAGCTATCTGTATATACCGCTCCGGGTATAACAGCAGTAACTTTTATATTGTATGATCTTAATTCTGCGCGTAGATTTTTTGTTAAACCGAGCAATGCAAACTTGCTGATGCTGTAGCTGCCGCCATTAGTATAAGATGCAATAGATGCAGTTGAACACATGTTGAAAATGTGGCCTTGCTTTGCTTCCATCATCGTTGGCAAAACAGTTCTTGTTAAGTGATAAGCGCTGTACAGGTTTGTTTCAAGCATGTGTTCAAAAGTTCCGTCCTTTTCTTCATATATATTTCCCGGTAAAAAACTGCCCGCATTATTTATTAAAATATCCGGAGTTCCCTGTTGCAAACAAAAATTTCCAAAAGCAATTGCGTTTTCTTTTTTGCTGACATCGATCGCCATTATTTTAATACTGCATTGAGGGAACTTCTGTAAAAGCTCCTGCTGTGTGGCATTCAGCACATTTTCATTACGCGAGCATAACAAAAGTGTATTGCCTGCTGCTGCAAATTTCCCGGCTATCGCTTTACCCAATCCTTTTGATGCACCTGTGATAATAACATTCATGATTCAAACTTTTGTTATGAAATTTGTTGCCTAAACTAAGCATAAAAAATTAAAGCAACTTTAGTGAAGCAACCGAAATACAAGCATTTATTTTTTGATCTTGATCATACACTTTGGGATTTTGAAGCGAATGCTAAAGAAACATTTTCTGAATTGTATACAACACATTCGCTGCAGCAAAAAGGCATTGATGATTTAGACCTGTTCTTCAGCCGTTATTCTTTTCATAATACGCGATTGTGGGATCGTTATACAAAAGGTTTTATTAAACAGGAGGAACTGCGATGGAAGCGTGTCTGGCTCACATTGCTCGACTTTAAAATTGCTGATGAAACTTTAGCAAAAGCTATGTCTGTTGATTTCTTAAATGGCTTACCTAATCGAAAAAATTTATTTCCATATACAATTGAAATTTTAGATTACCTCATCAACAAAAATTATGTGCTTCATTTGATCACAAATGGATTTGAAAATATTCAGCACAGCAAATTAAAGCACAGTAACCTTACCAATTATTTTAAAGAAGTTGTTACTTCTGAACAGGCAGGCAGTTTAAAACCCAATAAAGAAATTTTTGAATTTGCACTGAAAGCCGCACGCGCAAACGTTGAAGAAAGCATAATGATCGGCGACAATATTGAAGCTGATATCAAAGGCGCCCTGAGCGCAGGCTTAGATACCATTTTTGTAAATCATATTAATGAAGCAACAGATATACAACCAACTTACATTATACATCACCTGAAAGAACTTGAAAATATTTTCTGATAAATCACACTGCTATTTTAAGTTCTCTTTAAATATTGTCTTTAAACATTCATTCGTTTATTCAATCTTAAGCTTTAAAATTTTTTATACAAATGAAGTACAGGCTTGTTTTGTTGTTTGTTGCTTTTATAGTGGCAAACAGATCGGATAGCCAAACATGGAATACAAATAATACTGAAAACTTAAGCACGGTTGACGGCATCATTCATGCTTTATACGATGCTATTTCGGGTCCTGTTGGCGAAGAAAGAAACTGGGATAAGTTCAGGAATTTATTTGCGGAGAATGCACGCATGTACTCTGCAGTTCCTGTTAAAGACAGCAGCGCTGCATTGAGATGCATTACACCTCAGGAATATGCCGAGCGTAATAAAACAAGATTTTCGGATATTGGGTTTTATGAAGAAGAGTTGTATCGTATTACAAATACTTTCGGAGCAGGCACTCAGGTTTTATCAACCTATGAATTGCATTTTACAAATAAAGATGGTGAACAGGAGATAACAAAAGGCATTAATAATATCCAATTGTTTTTTGATGGTGACCGTTATTTTATTGTAAGTGTTTTTTGGGATGCCAACTCGAAAAATATTGAAGTGCCTGAGCGTTATTTGCCGAAAGACAAGCATACGGAATTCCAGATCAATCTTTGATGTATGATTACTGATTTTGCCGTGTCAGGAAAAGACGACCACTATTATTCGTCTTTCAATATAAATGGGGTTTAGCTTATCGCTTGTCCATCTCTTCTTTCACAAACTCCATTAAAGTTTTAATGTGTTCCGGTGAAAGATCAAACTTCAAGCCTGCAGCTTCGTACAATTCAGGAAGCGGTTTTGTTCCGCCTAAGCTCAATGCATTGATATAATTATTCAATGCCTCTTCGGGATTCTTTTTATACTGCATCCACAAACCAACAGCGCCTAATTGTGCAATGCCATATTCAATATAATAAAACGGCACTTCAAACAAATGCAACTGGCGCTGCCACCCTGTTTTCCTGTATTCTTCCAACCCGGTAAAATCAACAGTGCTGGTTGAAAATTCATTTAAAATATTCATCCAGGCTTCTGTTCTTTCTTCAACTGTATGCTGCGGATGTTCATATATCCAATGCTGAAATTTATCAATTGTTGCAATCCATGGAAAGATCGTTATCACCCTTTCCAACTGGTGCTCTTTTGCACGTTTTAATTCTTCTTTATTACCAAAAAATGTATTCCATTTATCCATGGTGAAAAGCTCCATGCTCATACTTGCCACTTCTGCAATTTCCATCGGATATTCTTTGAAAGCACTCAACTCTAAATGATGCGTCAGGAATGAATGCACGGCATGACCGCCTTCATGAACCATCGTTGTTACATCATCCATTTGGCCGGCAGCATTCATAAAAATGAAGGGTGCACCGCTTTCTGCCAGCGGACAATTATACCCACCCGGCGCTTTGCCTTTGCGGCTTTCAAGGTCTAAATGCCCAAGCGTGTTCATCCTTTTTAAACATTCGGCGAAGAATGGATTCAATGCTGAAAAACATTTTTCAGACTTCTCCAGTAATTCTTTACCTGTATCAAAAGGATGCAAAGGCCTTACGTTTTCAGGCTCTGCTTCCGTATCCCATGGCCTTAAAACATCAAGACTTAATTTTTCTTTTTTATGCAAATTGATCTTTGCAACCAATGGCAAAACATGCAGCTTCACCGCTTCATGAAATTTAAAGCAATCTTCTTTTGTATAATCGAAGCGCCCCATCTCAACAAATTTGTAATCGCGGTAATTTTCAAAGCCTGCATTCTTTGCAACCTGGTCGCGCTTTTCAATAAGTTTTGTATAAAGATCATTCAACGCATCTTTATCCTGCATCCTGCGTTCCTGTATTTTCCGGTACACTTCTTCACGCAGAATCCTGTCGTGTTCATGCAAAAATTTTGAAGCTTGCTGTAACGTATATTCCTGGCCGTTCACTTCAACTGTCATAGCGCCTGTTATCACACCGAACTGTTGTTGCATCACACTTAATTCAGCCTGCAGCGGAATATTGGCTTCGCGAAACAGTTCAATATTTTTTCTAACACTGCGCAGGTAAGTAAAATACTTTTGCTGATCCAACTCTTTTGTAAATGGCGAATTAATGAGCTTCTTATTCAACGCATCTGCATATGGCTGCAGCTTCGGTTGAATTTCCATGCAGAAATAAGTGAATGCTTTTTCGAGAGATTTATCTGTTGTATCACAGGTCATCTTTATTTGTCGCCAACAGGCATCTTCACTTACTACGGCTTCCAGCTCACTCATATCTTTCAGCCATTGTTCAAGCGCTTCCTTTGAATTAATATTTCTGTCTGATAAATTTTTAAAATACGGCTCTAACGCTTCCCAGGTGGTTACGGTAAAATCTTCAGGAATAAAATGCCTTTGCATTTTTTGTATATCTGCAGTCAATTGCATTGTGAATATCAAATTTTAAAAGTAAATTAAAACTATAGCGCGCTTATTGCATAAGCGCTTATATATTTTTTGTTGACGAGCTGCAATATTTCATTTAAGCACGGTTGTGTCACTCCCTGTACAGTTGATACATTTAGCAGCACAAAGTATCAAACTACTTCTTTGCTGCTTTCTTTTTTGCTGCCATAGGTTCACCGTTTGTTTCTGCTTCTTCTTTTATTTCAGCAGTCTCGGCCTTTTTTGCTTTTGCAGCTTTCACTTTTTTAGGTTCAGTTTCAACAGCAGGCGTTTCATCCTGCTCCTTCATTTCAATTTCTTTTACTTCAGGCTCAGTTTCTTTATTTTCAGCTTCTTGTTCTTCTTCGCTTAATTTTATTTCAACATTGTTTTTCTGCAGTACATCAAACCACTTCACCATTTTCTTCATGTCGCTTGCATATACCCTGTCAAAATCCATTGTTGGATACACCTTCTCAAAATATTTTTTTACTGCAGATGCGTCTTTTTCATTCGGCAAATTCTCCCCGCTGCTTTGCATAGCCTGAAATACTTCTGCAAGATTTACATTTTCTTGTTCTGTATAAACTTCAATACTTTCAAGATGTGAAAAATTATGAACGCGTGATGAAACGAAACGGGTTGTTTTATCATCCAGCGAACGCAGAATAGCGCCGTCACTTTTGCTGGCGATCAGTTCAAACAAACCGGGCAATCCTGAAACAGAAACCAATTTAGTATATTCCATAAAAAAAATTTGAGGGCTGCAATATAAAATAATTGCAGCCTATCCCCAACCCCTTTCCAAAGGAAAGGGACAAAAAGGCAAGTCTTTAAATATAATTAACAACAAGAAAATTAATTAGAGTCTCAAAAGTCCTTCCCAAAAGGGAAGGATTTAGGATGGGCTGTTCCTTACCTTTGCCCGCATGCAAAAACCCGTATTGCACACACTGCTTTCTCCGCGGCTTTTAGATCTGTACGATGTTGCTGATGGTATTGTTGTAATTATTGATGTGTTTCGCGCCACTTCTACTATTGCTGCTGCATTATATAACGGAGCAGAGAAAGTTATACCCGTTGCGGGCGTTGAAGACTGTATTGCTATCGGTAAAGAATTAAATGCGGTTACTGCCGGTGAGCGTGACGGTAAAGTAATTGAAGGATTGCAACATGGTAATTCTCCTGCTGAATATCCGCGCAACTTTATTGAAGGAAAAACTTTGGTACTTACAACCACCAACGGAACAAAGCTGTTGCATATGGCGTTGGACAAAGGCGCTGCTGAAGTTGTTACCGGATCATTTCCTAATTTATCTGCTGTGTGCAGGCATCTTGCATCATCAAATAAAAACGTAATTCTTGGCTGCTCTGCATGGAAAGACAAATTCAATCTTGAAGACACGTTATTTGCCGGCGCTGTTATTGCCCAGGTAAAAAAATATTTCACTGTTTATTGTGACAGCAGTTTAATGGCAGAAGATATGTACCGGTTGCACTGTAAAGACCTTTATTCCTTTATAAGAAAAACCACACATTGGTACAGGCTGGCTGCTTATGGTTTGGAAAAAGACCTTGAATATTGTGTTACGCCTGATACAGCGAATGTATTGCCGATCTATAAAGACGGTGCGCTGGTGATTAATTGATTTATTTTTTACCTTATTGTTAACCTGCATTAACAGGAACCTGACTACAGAAATACAACTGTTCTCAACCAGCGTTTATTTGTATGAAACCAAAAAATAATCAGCAATTGCGCTTACAATTTTGTAAAACTGATTGTTAACGTTTCCATAGGCTTTTATTACTGCCTGTTTTGGTTTATTTTTGCTGTTGCTTTTTTTTGCATGGTCCTTTAAATTTTAAAACCGGGAATTAGTTTGGCGTTACCACATTTAATTAAATACATCTACAATAACGGCACTGATGAGGTTATACGGCGTGGGAAAAAAATCTTCTCTTCAGGTTATGTTGAACTGATTGAAAACGATGAGCTCCTGGGTTCTATCGTTTTTAGGGTAAGGGATGATTCCTACAACACTTTTTACAAAGTGTATATAAGCCGTTATAACAATATTCAAAATCTTTCACTCCGCTGCAGCTGTCCGTATAATCTTGGCGATATCTGTCGCCATGAAGCCGGTGCTTTATTTCGTTTACAGGAATTGATCGATAACAATAAACTCGGCGAAACAGACACAGCATACAGGCAGCAACATACGATTGTAAGAATAAAACAACTTGAGATCCGGTCTATTAGACTGTTATCTGCGCCCGATGCTTTGCAGGAAGCAGAAAGTTATTTACGCAGCAATAAAGCCAATATAACAGAAGCAGCAAACGATATTGTTAAAGCAGAACTGAATTATGAAGATCAAACGTATGCATTGCAGTTTCGCCGCAACGAAGAAAAAAATTTAGATACAAGCTGCAACTGTAATTCAGAAACGCATTATCCTTTATGCGTGCATAAAGTAATTGTGCTGATGCAACTGCTAAGCAGTTTCGGCGCTTCTTTTTTTGATACCATCAGTAACCGCGACCGCGAAAAAAATAAACTGCTTGCTTTGTACGGTTATTCTGTTGATGATGATCTTGAAGGAAAATTTGAATTTACTTTTCGTGATGGCAAACCTTTTTTGCGTGTGCTTGATCCGGGTATAAAACGTATTGTTGCACCGCCGCCGGAAAGGAAACCTTTTTTGATGCCTATTCAAAAAGAAGTGCTGGTTGAAGAGAAAGCACCTGAAATCACACAATATCAAAAGTTGGGTGTTGTGCTGAAATATGATGCATTTCAATATCCTTTTATACAGTCAGATGCTATTAAAGGTGAAGTGAATGAGGAAACAAAAGAATTCGCCGGTAAAATAGAAAGACTTGATCTTACAAAATTTGTAAATACAGAAGATCTCAGTGAAGACGATAAAATGCTTATACAGCAATTGCGTAAGCTGTTGCCTTCAGAAGTTACACGTTATCTAAACCGCAACTCTCCTTTCAGTGGTATTTGGGAAAATATCACACAGCAACACAACGATGATCTTCCTGAAGAAACACGCTATCTTATTATTGAATACCTACTTCCAAAGTATAAAAAATTATTTTCAGAAATAAGCGAAGGCAATTTTGCGTTTACGCTGCAACAGCAAAAGCCATTTATAACAGCAAATCTGCAACAGGCAATTCTATCCAATCAATATATACAACCACAATTTGTGGTTGATTATACAAACAATGTTTACGAAATAAAATGCCATGTAAAATTGTTAAACGCTGTTGTGGCTTTAACTGAAAATGAAATTGCATCGTCACTTGTTTTCAAACATGAGAATACATTTTACCTGTGGCAGAAAACAGATGATGTTTTACTGGCAGAGCGTTTTCTTGCCAATGGAAAAATATCCATTGCTGAAGATGATTGGAACAAACAATTAAACGAATTTATTTTACCGCTCACCAAACAATACGATGTTCAGTTCAGCGGCATACAAAAAGAAGAGGTTAAAAATATTAAGCCTGAGATGCGGCTGCTGATCAAAGAAAAAAGCGATTATCTTTTATTTCAGCCTTTATTTAATTACAGCGGCTATGATGTAAGGCACGAAGATAAAGACCGCATCATTATTCCTTCAGCCGGCAAGCTTATCATTATTCATCGCAATGCAGAAGCAGAAAAAATATTGGTGAAAAAGATCGAGAATCTGCATTCATCTTTTATACATACAGACTCAGATACGCTTGCATTAAAAGGTACTGATGTTTTAAAAAACAACTGGTTCTTTCTTTTTGCTGACGCCATAAAAGAACTGAACATTCCTGTTTATGGATTTGACGCGCTGAAAAAATATCGCTTCAACACAGCTAAGCCTTCAACAAAAATTTTCATCAGCAACAATACAGACTGGTTTGATGCTAAGATCGACATTCATTTTGGCGAACAGAAAGTTACGGTTGCTGATGTAAAAAAAGCATTAGCCAATAAGCAACAGTTTGTTCCGTTGCAGGATGGCACGCTGGGAATTTTACCTGAAGACTGGATCCGCCGCTATTCCATGTTGTTTGCGGTGGGTGAGGGCAAAGCAACCAACATCAAATTAAGCAAATATCATTTTGGTGTTATTGAAGAATTGTATGCGCAGCGTAATGAAGAAGAAGTGTTTTTCAGGCTTGAAGAAAAATATGAACGATTAAAAGAACACCATTCAGTAAAACAAATTGATCCGCCAGAGCATTTGGCGCATGTACTGCGGCCTTACCAGATCTCAGGTTTTCAGTGGCTCAATTATTTAAGTGAAGTAAACTGGGGCGGTATTCTTGCGGATGATATGGGTTTGGGTAAAACCGTGCAGGCTTTATCATTTCTTCATCATTATAAAAATCAGTACAGTAAAATAAGAGCATTAGTGGTGTGTCCCACTTCGCTTATGTTTAACTGGGAGAATGAAATAAAAAAATTCACGCCTTCTTTGTCATGGTTTATTCATCATGGAAGTGCGCGTTCGCAACAATTGGATGCATTTCAAAGTGCAGATATCGTAATTACAACTTACGGAACATTGCGCAGCGATATACAATTGTTTACTGAAGCCGAATTTGATTATGTTATTCTTGATGAAAGCCAGGCGATAAAAAATCCGCACAGTAAAGTAACAAAAGCCGCAGGTTTGTTGAATGCAAAGAATCGTTTGTGTATGAGTGGAACGCCTTTGCAGAACAATACGTTTGACATGTTTGCGCAAATGAATTTTTTAAATCCCGGTATGCTGGGCAGCATGGAATTTTTCCGCCAGGAATTTGCCATACCGATTGATAAGTTTGGCGAGAAAGATCAGAAAGAACATTTGCGGAAACTTTTATACCCATTTATTTTAAGAAGAACTAAAGAACAGGTAGCGAAAGACCTGCCTGAAAAAAGTGAAATGATTCTTTTCTGCGAAATGCCTGATGAACAAAGAAAGATCTATGAAGCTTACCGCAACGATTACCGCGATAAAATTTTAGGAACTGTTGAAGAGAAAGGAGCGAATAAATCACAGCTTACCATTTTGCAGGGTTTAATGAAGTTGCGGCAAATATGCGACAGCCCGGCAATTATAAATGATGAAGAAAAATATCCTAACGTTTCTGTAAAGCTGGAAGAACTGGGAAGAGAAATATCTGAAAATATCGGTGATCACAAAGCGCTGGTGTTCTCGCAATTTTTAGGCATGCTTGCATTGATAAAAGAAAAAATGAAAGAGCTTGGAATTGATTATGCTTATTTTGACGGAAGCACTTCTGCTATTGACAGGGAAAAGGCTATTCAACGTTTTCAAACTGATGAGAATTGCCGTGTGTTTTTGATATCGTTGAAAGCTGGTGGTGTTGGTTTGAATTTAACCGCAGCAGACTATGTGTATATAGTTGATCCATGGTGGAACCCTGCCGTAGAACAGCAGGCGATTGACAGAACGCATCGCATAGGGCAAACAAAAAATATTTTTGCTTACCGTATGATCTGTAAAGACACAGTTGAAGATAAAATACTGAAGCTGCAGGAACGTAAACGTGCTTTAGCCGCAGAATTAATTACAGATGATGCAACTTTTGTAAAGAGCCTTACAAAAGAAGATGTTGAATATCTCTTCAGTTAAATATATAAGCACTTATATATTTTGCTGCAGATTTCCTGCATAATATTTTTTAAAAATAATAGACAGCGGAAACCCTATCATAAAAATTAAAATAAGCGCTGCCTTTATTGCATTAATAGGATTAAAAGGGTATTTGGGTGTATTGCTTAGCGGCACTATAACCCGACTCATAATCAACCAAATAATTATTCCGATAATTATTGCAGTTAAAGCAATATTAATGCGCAGGAATTTTAATCTTGGATAAAGCAGAAAGAAAGCTATAGTAAATAACAAGGCTATTACAAAATGCAGTAATAAACCTATCCATACCATTGAATCATTATCGCCAAAAGCAGCTTTTCCAAAAACACCGCTGGCAATGAATTTCAAAACACCTTCAGGCCCTTTTCCTGTTTTTAAATAATAATCAACAAATGCAGTTAGAATATCGAGGCTGCCCGCAATTAACCATGCGAACAAAATAGTTTTAAAGGCACCCGGTTTATTGTAGTTAGCAGTTATCGTGGTCATAATAGATGATTTTTATCAAAATAAAATCACTTATCGTTTGCATATTTTTTTTTCTTTAAAATACTATTTGCAACTTACCAACTACTATTTCTTTATGCTGAAAGGATTATATAGGTCTCTATGATCTGATTGATGATTGAATGCCTTCATTAATTGAATAAACCCCTGGTTGACGCAGCACAATAATGTTCCGGCTTTTCCTATATAAAGAGAGCCTCCAAAGAATTTATTACCAAATGAGAAAAGCAATCGGGAATAGCATTGAAAATATTTGCTTGTTGATGATGAAGAAAACAATGCTATTCCTTTTATCGTAAAATGTTTGTTATAAATTATAATAAAGCTTTTTGTCTTTCATAGGTGCAATAAGAGCAGTTAAAGCACTGGCTTGCTGCTCTTCCTATCTTCTTTCAAGCAGCCACCATAATTTTTTACGCTCCTTTATTTTATAGTTCCCCATAATATACGTGCGTATATGATGCATGGCTTCATCAACACTATCTGTTATTAAAACCAGTTGGAGATCTTCGGGATTGATCGTTTGTGCTTTTACCATGTCGGCCATTAGATCAGCCAATTCTTTATAATACTCTTTTCCAAATAAAATAACAGGAAACTGTGTAATGCTTTTGGTTTGAATTAATGTAAGTGTTTCAAAAAATTCATCCATCGTTCCAAATCCGCCGGGCATGCATATAAATGCATAAGAATATTTTATAAGCAATGCTTTGCGCACAAAAAAATAATCAAATGTTATGCTCTTATTTACATAGATATTTACTTTTTGTTCAAAGGGTAATTTAATATTACAGCCTACAGACATGCCGCCATTTTCATACGCGCCTCGGTTTGCCGCTTCCATAATTCCCGGGCCGCCGCCTGTCATTGTTGTAAATCCAACTTCTGCAATGCGTTTACCAAACTCTCTCGCTTTTTGATAATAGATATGATCTTCTTTAAATCTCGCAGATCCAAAAACAGTAATGCACGGACCAACAAAATGAAGCGTGCGAAATCCTTTGATAAACTGCATCCATAATTTAATACTGAATATAAACTCATAGCTGCGGCTTTTTGGTCCTTCAAGATAAACAGATGACTTCGCAGGAATTATACGATTCGTTTCTTTCATTGGCATTCGTAAAAATAAAAAGGATTTTATCTAACTTAGTGATAATGTTTTTTGCTAACCTCATCTAAATATTTAAACATGTTACTGCATGTTAATGCTGAAAATCCCAACGGCCGGCATATAAAAACCATTAGAGAATGTTTACTGGATGGCGGCGTTATAATTTATCCAACAGATACAATCTATGGTTTGGGTTGCGATATCTTTCAACAAAAAGCAATTGAAAAAATTTGCAAGATCAAAAATGTGCAGCCGCAAAAAGCACAGTTAAGTTTCATTTGTTATGATCTAAGTGATCTGAGCAAATACACGAAAGGGATTTCAACGCCATTGTATCGCATGTTGAAAGAACATTTGCCTGGTGCATACACATTCATTTTACCTGCAAGCAAAGAAGTGCCGAAAATTCTGCAGAGCAATAAGCATACAATTGGATTGCGTATTCCTGATAATAATATTGCAAGAGAAATTGTGCGGCAGTTAGAACATCCTATCTTATCTGCATCATTACCGGGAGAAATGGTGGAAGAATATACTGATCCAGAATTAATGTATGAGAATTTTAAAAACCTTGTTGATATTGTTGTTGACGGCGGCACGGGCGGAATGGTCCCTTCAACTGTCATTGATTGCACGAAAGATGAATATGAAGTAATAAGAATGGGCGCAGGCGAATGGAGTGAGTAACAGGTGTCAGACACCTAACTAAACGGCATTTTTACAATCTTCGCTTTTAGCAGGTTGTTACGTATCTCAATAAAAATTTCATTGTCTAACCCTGCGTAAACCACATCAACGTAACCCATTCCGATTGCTTTATTTAATGAAGGTGATTGCGTGCCGCTTGTAACTTTTCCAATTGTATTTCCATCAGCATCCTTAATTAAATAATCATGACGCGCAATACCGCGATCGATCATTTCAAAACCAACCAGCTTTCTTTTAATGCCTTCTGATTTTTGCTTTTCTAAAATTTCTTTTGCTGTAAATGATGATGGCTTATTTAGTTTGGTTATCCAACCTAAACCTGCTTCAAGCGGAGATGTTGTATCATCAATATCATTACCATATAAGCAATATCCCATTTCTAATCTCAACGTATCTCTTGCACCTAAGCCAATCGGTTTTATGCCGGCTGATTTGCCTGCTTCAAAAATGGCATCCCATATTGTTGAAGCGTTGTCATCTTTATCTTCAAAATAAATTTCTACTCCTCCTGCACCGGTGTAACCCGTTGCACTGATGAGCACATTATCAACACCGGCAAACTTTCCTTTTACGAATGTGTAATATTTAAGATTGAGAATATCTATCTCAGTTAATGGCTGTAAGATCTTTGTAGCATTGGGACCTTGTATGGCAAGCAAACAGGTTTTGTCGCTGATGTTATGCATTTCTACAGCCCCCCCTTGCCCCCCCTGCAGGGGGGAATTGTGTGATGCGATCCAGTTCCAGTCTTTCTCAATATTACCTGCATTTACAACAAGCATATACACTTTGTTTTCTTCAATACAATAAACAATTAAATCATCAACAATACCTGCTTCATTGTTTGTGAAAGAACTGTATTGCGCTTTGCTGTTGGTTAATTTGGAAGCATCATTGGTTGTTACACGTTGAATTAAATCCAAAGCATATTCACCTTTCAAAATAAATTCACCCATGTGGCTCACATCAAACACGCCCGCATTATTGCGTACAGCCGCATGTTCATCATTAATGCCTGTATAACTTATGGGCATATTATAACCGGCAAACTCAGCCATCTTTGCTTTTAATTCTATGTGCTTCTGTGTGAAAGGTGTATTCTTCATGCAAGCGAATTTGCGACAAAAATAACAGAGATGAATGCGAGTAAAAAATAAAGCTTGAACATGCACGTTCAAGCTTTATTAAATTTTACTTGAAGAAAAACTAATTCCCGTACTCGCTTAAAAACTTAATACGCATTATTTTAAGTTGCTCCCAGTTATAACCGCTATCAGACAACTTTTCCTGTGCCACCTGCAAAGAAGAGTCGTCACAGTTTTTAAAGTAATCAATTATTTCATCTTTATCATAATCATCAAGGTTCATATCATCAATGGCATAATCAAGGTTCAACCGTGTGCCGCTTGCCACAATGGTTTCCATTTCTTCCAGCAATCCATCAAGACGCAGATCTTTATTGCGTGCAATAGTTGCCAACGGAATTTTTTTATCAATATTTTGAATGATGTAAATTTTGTTACTGCCTTTGTTGGCAACGGACCGCATTACAAAATCATCTGGTTTTTCAACATCGTTTTCTTCAACATAATTTGCAATCATATCTACAAATGGCCTTCCGAATTTTAATGCTTTGCCTTTGCTTACGCCCTGGCATTTTTCGAGCTCAGCCAACGTGGTAGGATACATGGTTGCCATGTCCTGCAACGAACTTTCGAGAAAGATAACAAACGGTGGAAGCTTTTTCTTTTTGCCTTCTTCATGGCGCAACTCTTTCAGCATTTCAAACAACTTTTCATCTGCGGCTGCACCTGTGCCGTTGCTTTCATTTTCTTCATCATCTTCATTCGCTTCTTCAAACAAATTATTCAAAACAATCTTGAATGAAGTCGGCTTCTTTATAAACTTAACGCCTGCTTCCGTAAATTTCAGCAACCCATATTCTTCAATATCTTTTCTTATAATATTGCTGAGCAACATCTGTCTTATTAAACTATTCCAAAAATGTTCACCTTTATCTTTGCCAATACCAAACTCAGGAAATCCTTCATGACGGAACATGGTTGTTTGCGGCGTAAGTTTTCCTATTATAATTGTTACAACATAGTCTGCCGGAAACTTCTCATCCAATGCTTTAATTACTTTCAGCGCTTTAACCACTTCATCTTTTGTTTCGATCTTTTCTTTTGGATGAAGACAATTGTCGCAATTGCCACAGTTTTCTTCTTTGCGTTCTTCACCAAAATAATGCAGTAAAATTTTTCTTCTGCACACAGAACTCTCCGCATAAGCAACCGATTCATTAATCAATTGCGCGCCAACCTCTCTTTCACTTAATGGCTTATCGCGCATTAAATGTTCCAGCTTGCTTACATCTTTATGCGAGTAATATAAAATACATTTCCCTTCCAGTCCATCGCGCCCGGCACGGCCTGTTTCCTGGTAATAATTTTCTATTGATTTGGGTATGTTGAAATGAATTACAAAGCGTATGTCGGGCTTGTCAATGCCCATTCCAAATGCAATAGTTGCAACAATTACCTGTGTATCTTCATTTAAAAACAAGTCTTGCCTTTCTGCTCTCAGTTTAGAATCAAGACCGGCATGATAAGCAACAGCTTTAATATTATTAGCAACTAAAATCTCTGCGAGCTCTTCTGTTGTCTTGCGGTTAAGCGTATAAATGATCCCGCTTTTTCCAGACATGTTTGTTATAAACCGAACGAGCGCTTTTACGGTTTGATCTTTCTTAACCTTGGGTTGGATTTCATAATACAGGTTTGGCCTGTTGAACGAGGAAATAAAAATATTCGGATTACGAAGGCCGAGGTTTTTTACAATATCGCTTTGCACTTTTGGTGTTGCTGTTGCAGTTAGTGCTACAACCGGAATTTTTTCATCAATGATATCCATCATTTCGCGAAGCCGCCTGTATTCAGGCCTGAAGTCGTGGCCCCATTCTGAAATGCAATGCGCTTCATCCACTGCGAAAAAAGAAATTTTAAGATCTCTGAAGAAGTCAAGATTCTCCTGCTTTGTTAATGTTTCAGGAGCAACATATAATAATTTTGTTTTGCTGGCCTTCAGATCATCTTTTACTTCCTTTATCTGGCCTTTGTTTAAAGAAGAATTTAAAAAATGTGCCACATGATCTTTTTCGCTGTAGCCGCGTATAAGATCAACCTGGTTTTTCATCAGGGCTATCAATGGGCTTACTATAATAGCACAACCTTCCTGCATTAGTGCCGGCAATTGGTAACATAAACTTTTACCGCCACCGGTTGGCATAATAACAAACGTATCTCTTCCGCTTAACAGGCTTCTTATCGCTTCTTCCTGCCTTTCTTTAAATTGCGAGAAGCCAAAATGTTCATATAGAGAATCATAAATGTTATGGTTGCCGTTTAAATTTTCTTTTTGAGGGACTGATTTTTTTGCAGCGCTCTTTTCAGTCGACTTTTCTGCAGACTCTTTTACAAGTAATTTCTTTGCCATTTGTTCACAAATTTCCGCCTCTCTTAAGATGGGAGCCGTAATAAATTTTAAGGTACTAAATCCATTTTAATTTTCAAAAACTGCTACAATATAATTATGCGGAGTTTCTCACGTGGTTGTAACAAAAATAAGCCATTAAAGATTTTTTTCCTATCTCAATTCGTTAAAGTTAACGTGAGTTTTGAATGTTCGAAGTGAAATTCAATATTATAATAATGCAGACTTATAAAATTAACCACAACCTGTACCGGTACTTCGGTACAGTCACATAGTCCGCATAGAGGAAACACATAGACTGATTGAATTGAGCTTCTGTGCAAAACCCTATTCGCGCAGTTGCGGGATAAGTTGTTTCTATGTCTTTGGGGTGAAATAACACCCAACCCTTGCGTTAAACTATCTGCGAACTTTTATTTCGCATCGTTCATCTTAAGCTACCGTGTACCCACATCTTTAAAAATTAATATACTTCATTCTTTGCACAACCTGGCTGAACGTTACTGTATTGTAACCCGCCTCGTATCCGGGAAGTACCTGCAGGCTTATTTTTACAAAATATACCCGATGTTTCTTCGATCCAATGGATCGAAGTTATATCGAAGAAATGAGCTTGCAGGTACGAATGGCCTTTTAACAGTTTTTCCAAAGAAAACTTGTGGGTACACAGTAGCACAGTTGCGGGACAAGTTGTTTCTATGTCACTGGTAGTGAAATTAACACCCAAACCTCACGTTAAAGTTAATAGGCTTTAATTCACATTGCTCTTAAAAACAACACTGTACATTTGCGACGGATGAAGACAAGCATACAACAATCTGCTGTTAACACAATAACGAAAGAAGCTGCTGCTATTGCAGGATTGATCCCTTTTATTGATAACGCTTTTGAAGAGGCTGTAAAAACAATACAGCAATGCGGAGGCCGTGTGGTTATAAGCGGCATTGGCAAAAGCGCTATCGTAGCGCAAAAAATTGTTGCTACACTAAACTCAACAGGCACAGCAGCTTTGTTCATGCATGCGGGGGATGCTATTCATGGTGATCTTGGAATGATTCAGCCAAATGATGTTGTACTTATTTTAAGTAAAAGCGGTGAGAGTGAGGAAATAAAAGTGTTGGTTCCATTAATTAAAAACGCCGGCAATATATTAATAGCGGTATCAGGGAATGAAGCATCTTTTCTTGTAAAACATGCTAATATTTTTTTAAACACAACTGTTAGTGAAGAAGCCTGCCCTAATAACCTGGCTCCTACAAGCAGCACAACAGCACAAATGGTTATGGGTGATGCGCTTGCCGTTTGCCTTATGCAACTGAATGGTTTTGATAGTGAAGATTTCGCAAAATTTCATCCGGGCGGCAATTTGGGCAAGCGATTGTATTTAAGGGTTGATGATATTTACAGGCTAAACGAAAAGCCTGTTATTAATGAGAATAAAGCCTTTAAAGATGTTATCGTAGGAATATCAAAGGGTAGGTTGGGAGCCATTGCCGTTTTAAATGAAAAAGATAAGATTACCGGTATTATTACTGACGGAGATATAAGAAGACTGCTTGAAAAAACGGATGATATAAAAAATTTGAAAGCTGCTGATATATCTGTGGCTGAACCCAAAAAAATAACACATACAACGCTTGCTGTAGAAGCGCTTGATAAAATGAATGCGCATGGCATTAATCAGTTGATAGTTGTGGATGATAATGATGCTTTCCTGGGTTTTATACATTTACATGATCTTATTCGTGAAGGAATAATTTAAATATCTTGCATCTTTATGAACGAACATTTTTACGCGGCTATTCTTGCCGGCGGTTTAGGGACAAGATTTTGGCCAAAGAGCCGCTCTGGTTATCCCAAACAATTTTTAGATATTCTCGGCTGTGGTGAAACGCTTATACAATCAACCTATAAACGCTATACATCTTTTATACTTCCTGAGAATATCTTTATTATAACCTCTGATGAATATGTTGATATAACGAGACAACAGTTACCGGGTATAAAACCTGAAAATATTTTATCAGAACCAAGCAGAAAAAATACAGCACCCTGTGTTAGTTATATCTCTTTTAAACTTTTACAAAAAGATCCCGACGCAGTGTTGGTGGTAGCCCCAAGCGACCATATAGTAAGTGACATAGAAACATTCAAAACACTGACATTGCAGGCGCTAAACTTCACAAAGAACAACGCCGCTTTCGTAACACTTGGTATTAAACCAACATACCCTAATACCGGTTACGGATATATTCAGTATGATATTAATACCGTTAAAGATGGTAACGTTTACGAAGTAAAAACTTTTATAGAAAAACCGGATATTGAATTAGCCCGAACATTTTTAACGAGCGAAGAATTTTTATGGAATTCCGGTATTTTCATCTGGGATGTAAAAACTATTCTCGCGGCTTTTGAACAATTCCAGCCGGAGATGTTTGAACTTTTTGCTGCAGAAAAAAACAATTTCAATACGTCTGAAGAAAAAGCAGCATTAGGCCGCATCTATCCTTTATGCATTAATATATCTATTGATTACGCTATCATGGAAAAAGCAGAAAATGTTTTTGTTATTCCTGCAGCTTTCGGATGGAGTGATCTCGGCACATGGAACAGTGCTTATAATAACTTGGCGAAAAATAAAAACGGAAACGTTATTACCAGTGATAATGTCATCACTTTCGACTCAATAAATTCTTTTATATCCGCACCCGAGGAAAAACTGTTAGTGTTACAGGGGCTTGATGATTTCATAATCGTCGACACCAAAGATGTATTGCTCATCTGCAAAAAGGAAAAAGAACAACAGGTTAAAGATTTTTTAGCCGAAGTAAAAAAGAAAAAAGGAGATAAATATTTATAGTTACCCGCCTAAACCTGCAGCCTGCTTATCTCAAGCATGCGCTGTATTGGTTTTAATGCAGCTACTCTTGTTTTTTCATCCATTAAAATCTCAGGTTGCTCATACTTCATACAGAGATATAATTTTTCGAGCGTATTTAATTTCATATGCGGGCAATCATTGCATGCGCACATATTATCCGGCGGCGCCGGAATAAAAGTTTTCAAAGGCGCATCTTTCTGCATCTGGTGTAAAATTCCTGTTTCCGTTGCTACAATAAATTCATTGGCCGAATCAGTAATGGCGAATTTTAATAATTGCGTGGTGCTTCCGATATAATCTGCATATTGTAAAACAGTTTCTTCACATTCAGGATGCGCAATAATTTTTGCGTTGGGATTTAGGGTTTTCAACTTTAATATTTTTTGCTGGCTGAAAATTTCGTGCACCATGCAGGCACCGTTCCACAATAACATATCGCGGCCTGTTTTCTTAATAAGATAAGCGCCAAGATTTTTATCGGGAGCAAAAATGATGGGCTGATCTTTAGGAACGCTTTCTATTATTTTTTGAGCATTGCTGCTTGTGCAGATAATATCACTCATCGCTTTTATATCTGCTGTGCAATTAATGTATGAGATAACGATATGATCGGGATGCTTTTCCCTGAAAGCCTTAAAAATATTTGCCGGAGCACTGTCTGCCAAGGAGCAGCCTGCCTTCAGATCGGGCAACAAAACCTTTTTATTTGGATTAAGAATTTTTGCAGTTTCTGCCATGAAGTGAACGCCTGCAAAAACGATTATATCTGCATTCGTTTTTTCAGCTTGCTGAGCCAGTCCAAGGCTATCGCCGATATAATCAGCTACATCCTGTATATCAGGTTCCTGGTAATAATGCGCAAGCACAATGGCACTCTTTTCTTTTTTTAATAATTCTATTTCACAAAACAAATCAACAGAAGCATCTACTTCCATATCCAAAAATCCTCGCCTGTCTACTTCAGTCCTTGCTCTCTCTATGTTTATATCTACCATAGTATTTGTATTAATAAAAACAATTTTTATAAAAGAACTTATTACTATTACGGGTGTGGATATGGTTAAAACTTTGTTATCCACATTGTACAAAGTTAAATTAAGACAGTTTATTAAGCCGGAATTCACAGGTATTTCACATAGACGGAATGCAGCCTGTTTGAATTTTGAATAGATTTTAACAGTATGTTGAAAACAACCGTTGATGAGATCAGTATTTTTAATTCACATGATACGCATGTTATAATCAATATCAGATAATGTGTCTAAATCTGTCGTTAGCATGGTTCCTTGTAAAAGACTGGTTTTTATTCTATAGTTATTCAACTTTGGATGGATGAAAAGGAGTGTTTCCCACAAAAGAATGATGCTTTCAACAGGTGGATGTTAATTCAGGTTTCACAAAAAAAATGGACAACAAAGTCAGCTGAAAAATGTGAAAGCAACAAAGGTTATCACTCACAATTTGTTCTAACCCCCAATTCCCCTATTTTTGCCATCCTTTAAAAATTGATATGTCACTTATTCAGAAGATCCGGGACAGAGCAGCCTGGATAATTTCCGGCGCGATTGGCGTTTCTCTGCTTGCATTTATAGTACAGGATTATTTTTTTAATAAGGGCCGCGCTTCTATGAGCACAAGCTCAACGATAGGCAAGGTCAACGGCGAAATCATAGGTCGCGATACATTTGAACATAAAGTAAGTTTTTATGATCAGATGAATAATGGCCAGTATCAACACAGCCAGTTGATCCCGCAAGTTTGGGATTTTATGGTTAACCAAATCATTGTAGACCAGGAAACAGAAAAACTTGGCATTGATGTTAATTCCAACGAGCTTTCAGATATCCTGTTTGGCAATAACCCGCCACAGTTCATGCAGCAATATTTTACAAACCCAAAAACAGGTGTGTATGATGCCAACACTGCAAAAAAACAAATTGCTGCTATAAAAAGCAGGGCGAATGATCCCCAGGTAAAAAATTTTACTGAGGCTTATATAGATCCAACCATTATGCAAACAAAGGCTGAAAAGTACCAGTCTTTAATAACCGGTGCTGTGTATGTTCCAAAATGGATGTCTGAAAAAATGAATGCTGATGCCAATGCGATGGCAAAAGCATCTTTTGTGTTTGTACCATATACAACTGTTTCGGATAGTTCAGTAACAGTTACCGGTGATGAAATGGCAGCATATATAAAAAAGCATGAAGCGCAATTTAAAAGAGATGATGAAACGCGCACTATATCATACGTGTCTTTCAGTGGTGCACCAAGTGCGGCCGATTCTGAGGCTTTACGCAACAACCTTAGTCAATTAAAAGCGCAATTTGCTGCTTCAAACGATGAAAAATCTTTCTTGAATTCTAATTCCAGCGACAAACAATTTTATAACAGTTTTGTTGCAGGCAGCAAAATAACAGAAACAGTTAAGGACACTTTGTTCAGGCTTTCTGTGGGAGAAGTATTCGGTCCATATATAAATGGTAATGACTATGTACTTGCAAAAATAGTAGCGAAGCAGGCGATGCCTGATTCTGCAAAAGTGCGCCACATATTAGTTGCAACACAGCAGCAGGACCAAAGTACAGGACAGTTTACCCCAATCAGAGATGATAGCGCTGCCATAAAAAGACTAGATAGCGCCATTGCTTTAATAAAGAGCGGAGTATCGTTTGATTCTGTTGCAAGAGTATATTCAGATGATCCCGGCAGCAGGGATAACGGTGGTGTGTATGATTACTTCCCTTCAGGCCAAATGGATCCTGCTTTCAACGATTTTGCTTTCACCGGGCATGTGGGACAAACAAAAGTTGTTCAAACTGTTTATGGATATCATTATGTTGAAATACTTGGTCAGAAAGGAAGTGAAACTGGTTATAAGATCGCTTACCAGGCAAAGTCAATAACAGCAAGCACAGAAACAGATAATGCAGCTGATAACGCAGCATCCCAGTTTGCTGCTGCAAGCCAGAACCAGAAAGATTTTGAAGCCAATGCCAAAAAGCAAAACCTCACCGTTTTGTCTTCCCAGGAATTCAAGCAAAACGATTTTACCGTTCCGGGATTAGGCGAAAGCAGAGATTTGATCAGGTGGGCTTATGATAACAAAGTCGGCGCTGTTTCTACACCGCAAAACATGAACGATAATTACATTGTTGCCATACTTACTTCAGTAAGTTCCAAAGGGCTTGCTTCACCCAACTCTGTTCAATCAACAGTAGAGCCTTTGGTGCGTAATGAAAAGAAAGCGAAGATCATTATTGATAAACAGATGAAGGGCAGCAGCTTGCTGCAGGTTGCACAGAATGCGCATCAAACAGTGCAGAATGCTGACAGCTTAAGTTTCGGTGCATACATTGTACCGGCTATTGGCAACGAACCTAAATTTATCGGTGCTGCATTCAACAAACAGCTTTTACATAAAAAGAGTGATCCATTGGCAGGAAACTCCGGTGTTTTTGTAGTACAATCAGAAGGTGTTTTTGGCGGACCATCACTCGGGCAATCAGCGGAACTTCAAAAACAGCAATTGGAGCAAATGCTTAAACAGCAGGTATCCCAGGCAATCACAGCCTTGCGCAAAGCTGCAGATGTAGAAGATGATCGTTACAAATTTTATTAATAAAATTCAAACAACATCAAACAAAGGCGGCCGCGCGGCCGCCTTTGTTTTTTATAAGCTTTAAGGTTTAGTAACTTTGAACAAATAATGATTATGCAAGCAAGCGATTTGATAATGAACCGTGTTGAGGCAAGTGGATTGATGACTTTAGATCTTGAAGATTTCTATCCAAAAGAAATGATAAAAGTCTTTGATTTAAAAGATTATTTGTTTCGCGGGTTGATCATAAAAGAAAAAGAATTTCGCGAAGCATTAAAAAAAACAAACTGGTCTGAATTCGAGAACTGCAATGTTGCGGTTATATGTTCAACAGATGCAATCATTCCTGTGTGGGCGTACATGCTTGCTGCCACATATCTGCAGCCTGCTGTAAAAAATATTGTATTGGGTGATAGGGAAAAACTGGTTGAAACGATTATACTGAATAACATCAGCACAATTAACACAAACGATTATTTTGATAAACGTGTTGTTGTTAAAGGATGCGGAGATGTAAAGATCCCTGACAGCGCTTATCTTACTATTACAGCAAAGCTTCAGCCTTTTGTAAAGAGCATTATGTATGGCGAGCCTTGCAGCACAGTTCCCGTATATAAAAGAAAATAAACCGGTCTTATTACCAATCTTTTTCAGGCTGGGTTGTGTTGTTTTTGTTCTGTAGCTTTTGTTGCAGTTGATTTTCCTGGTTACGCAATTCATTAAACTTTTGCTGCATCATTTGTTTACTTAGAGGCGGCTGCTTTTGTTGTTTGGGATTCTGCTGTTGTTTATTGCTTTGTGGCTGATTTTTCTGTTGCTGGTTTAATTCATTCAATGCTTTTTGCAGGTTTTCCCGGGTTTCATCATCATTTGGATTTTCTTTTAAAGAAGCTTTGAAAGAATTGATCGCACTTAGCAAATCTTTTCCTTTTATGAATGCGAGTGCCTTGTTGTAATTAGATTCTGCTTTCATGGAATTGAGATTAACCGTTTCAATTACTTTATCATAATTTTTATTCGCTTCATTTATATGATCCTGTTTCTGCAAAGCATTCGCAAGATTAAAACGCGCAGTGGTATTTGAAGCGTCTTTCTTTAATGCGGTTTGATAGTTTTTTACTGCTTCATCATAATCGCCTTTTCGATAGGCCTCATTTCCTTTTGCAATATCATTGTTTGCGTTTTGAGCATATAATGTGGCTGTGAAAAAAAGAAGCAATATGGTTGATAGAATTTTCAGTTTTTGTTTCTTTTTATTTCGGGAATAAATATTTCGGCAATCAGTATCAGCAATGCACTTAACACAAACAATGGATACAAAGAGGCGTACTCTTTAGTGTCGCCGTTGCCTTCAATAGCTTTTTTATCCATGCTGTTTAAAACCGCTGAAATATTATTTACCGCTGAAGGAATATTGTCAAGATGCTGATAGATGCCGCCTGTACTTTGTGCGATCTGTTTCAATTCATTTTCATTCAACTTGCTCATAATTGTTTGGCCATTCATATCAACTTTATATGTGTTGGTGCCCGGCTCCAAAATAGGTGAGCCTTCTGCGCTGCCAACGCCAACTGTGGTTACAATAATTCCGTTATCAGATAGCTGCTGCAATATTTCTATTGCGTGCGGATCATGATCTTCACCATCAGTAACCAGGATAATACTCTTATACTTTTTTTCCTGTGTGTTGAATGAGTTCTCACAAAGTTCTAATGCATTGCCGATAACAGTTCCCTGCATAGGCACAGCATCCGGCGAAGCATTTGAAATATATAATTTTGCTATGGAAAAATCATTCGTAAGCGGCATTTGTAAAAATGCTCGGCCGGCAAACAAAACAAGCCCAACACGATCATCGCCCAGCCTGTCGAACAATGAATTGATAAAATCCTTTGATGCTTCAAGTCTTGATGGTTTTACATCTTCAGCCCACATACTTTTGCTAAGATCGAGCGCGATCATTACATCAATACCTCCTTTCTTTTCTTTCTCACCGGTAACGGGTTTTCTTAAATTGGCGGTTGCAATTATCAAAAGAGAAATTGCTGAAAGTATAAGCAGGAACTTTAGCTTGTAACGTTTAGCCGAATATGTTTTTGTAAGTTGATCAATAAGTTTTTCATCACCCAACGACCTCTTTACTTTTTTCTTCCAGTGCAATACAAAAAGAAAAAGCAAAGCCAGCGGAATAATGATGAATAAACCGTATAAATATTCTGTATGTTCAAACGAAAACATAAGCAGCTGCAATCTACAAGCATTGCGCCAATTGAGTAGTAGTGATTAAAAATTTATGCTTTGATTAAATCAATAATAAGGCCTTAAAAGCTGTGGGTATTATTTTATTCCTTTGAAAAAGCCATATTGTGTGAGGATGTTTTTAAGAATATCGATGCGAATATTTTTCATATCCATATTCTGCGGGCCCTCTATCTGCAGCACGAAAAAATAAGGATGTAGATTTTCTTCTTCCCAACCAACAATCCATCCGATTGAACTTCCATCTTCTTTAAACCCCCAACCTGTTTTATAACTTAATTTATAATTGGAATTATCTTCCTGCAGCATTACTTTTTTTACAACTTCCTGTACGCGTTTTTGAAAAGGTAACTGATCAAAATATAATTTTTCCACTAAGCCTAATTGTTCATCGGCGGTTATTTTAAAATTGTTATCAAGCCAGAAGCTATCAAGATCGGTATGAATAACCGCGCGACCATTCTTAGCGGCGTAACCAATGCTATCGAGCCAATGCTGCATGGTATCTTTTCCGATTCTTCTTGCAACTTCCTGGTAGTAGGGAACTGCAGAAAGTTTAAAAGCCTGTTCCATGGTAAGATTTTTATTCCAGTTCGTATCTGCGCGAACAACACCATCCCAAGGAATAACCATTTTTTCGTTGGAGATAACGCCCGTTTGTAAACCGATCAATGAGTTCACTATTTTAAAAGTAGAAGCAGGCAAGTAGGCACTGTCGGCAAAACGATGAATATCATAAATAGTGAATTGTGCATGGCCATTATCATACATGCCAAACGTTCCGGTAACATGATATTGATCAAAATATTTTTTTAGGCTATCGTCTGATGTGACGTTGTTGTTTGTGCAGGAGTTAAATAAGAAAACAATAAAAGAAAGGCAAAAGATCTTTAATTGAGATTTCAAGTTCATTTTATTTAGAAAAAAATTAATTATTTATTTTATTACCTCAAGTTCCTTCCCAATTTTGGTAAACGCTTCAATAGCTTTATCAATCTGATGCAGTTCGTGCGCAGCGCTTAACTGTACACGAATGCGCGCCTGTCCTTTTGGTACAACAGGATAAAAGAACCCAATTACATAAATGCCTTCATCCAATAATTTCGAAGCAAAGTTTTGAGCAACAACGGCATCATATAACATTATAGGAACAATAGGATGTTCTCCCGGCTTTATATCAAAACCGGCTTCTGTAATTTTTGTTCTGAAATATTTTGTATTGCGTTCAAGCTTATCACGCAGTTCTGTTGTTTCAGTCAGCATCTCAAACACAGCAAGGGAAGCACCAACAATTGAAGGCGCCAATGTGTTTGAGAAAAGATAAGGCCTTGAACGTTGGCGCAGCATTTTAATGATCTCTTTTCTTCCACTGGTAAATCCGCCATTGGCGCCGCCCAATGCTTTTCCTAATGTGCCAGTAATGACATCTACTTTGCCCATTACGTTTTTATATTCATGCGTGCCGCGTCCTGTTTTGCCTAAGAACCCTGTGGAATGACTGTCATCGATCATAACAATAGCATCATACTTTTCTGCCAGCTCACAAACAATCTCCAATTGCGCAATTGTTCCATCCATACTGAAAGATCCATCGGTAACAATTATGCGGCTGCGTAAGTGTGCTGCATCCACCAATTTATTTTCAAGGTCTTCCATATTGTTATGCTCGTATCGATAACGCTGCGCTTTACATAAACGCACACCATCAATAACAGAAGCATGATTAAGCGCATCGCTTATAATAGCATCCTGCTCATTAAACAACGGTTCAAACACGCCGCCGTTTGCATCAAAAGCAGCGCAATACAAAATGGTATCTTCCGTTCCTAAAAATGTTGCTATCTTTTGTTCTAGCTCTTTATGAATATCCTGCGTACCGCAGATAAAACGCACGCTGCTTAAGCCATAACCATGGCTTTCAATGGCTTTATGTGCAGCTTCTATTACTTTTGGATGAGAAGAAAGCCCAAGATAATTATTGGCACAAAAGTTTAAAACCGTTTTGTCATTTACTACAATTTCTGCGCCCTGCGGGCTTGTGATAATGCGCTCTTTTTTTAATAATCCTGATGATTCAATTTCCTGTAGTTCAGAAAATATACGCTGAACAAAAGGCTCATTCATAGCAATGTTATTATTGCGCAAACCTAATACAATCTTATTTTATGCCCGCGCCTGTAATTTGTTTTAAATTCTTTAACATGAAAAAATATTCGAGGAACAGGTTTACGAGTATATTCGTAGCATAAACCAATTACCATCCGCTATCTGAAAAGCATATTAATCTTCACAGCATCTGTATTGCTGATTATAACGGTGATCATACTTATTTCCGATAAAGAAGTAAAGGCTGAACAAGCCCAACCTGTAAATTCAGGTGGTTCAAATGCCCAAGTTGAAAAAGCCAAGCAGAATTCCATTAAGAAAAGATTTATATCCTACTACAATGAAAGAGTTACATTGTATTGATTCTTGCTGTTGATTTTTCCATTTTGTTTTAGTGTACACGGATTTTATTTATTGAGCAGCTTATATTATTTTACAAAGCATGTCAGCATTCGATAACCGGATAACAAGACTCTTCAATATTGATTGCCCAATCGTTCAGGCAGGTATGGTTTGGACAAGTGGATGGAAGCTTGCAAGTGCTGTAAGTAATGCCGGTGCATTAGGTTTGATCGGAAGTGGCAGCATGTATCCCGAAGTCTTGAAACATCACATTGTAAAATGTAAGACTGCAACATCAAAACCTTTTGGTGTAAATATTCCTTTATTATATCCCGATATTGAAAAACATATTCAAACAGTAATTGATGAAGGAATAGAAATAATTTTTACAAGTGCTGGCAATCCTAAAACATGGACGTCTGTCTTAAAGCAACATGGGATTACTGTTGTGCATGTTGTAAGCAGCAGCATGTTTGCAAAAAAGGCCGAAGACGCAGGTTGTGATGCAGTAGTAGCTGAAGGCTTTGAAGCCGGTGGTCATAATGGTCGCGAAGAAACTACAACAATGGTATTAATACCCGCAGTAAAAGAAGCAGTTAAAATTCCTGTGTTAGCAGCCGGAGGAATCGCAACAGGAAAGCAAATGCTGGCTGCCATGATTTTAGGCGCTGATGGTGTTCAGGTTGGAAGCCGGTTCGTTTGCAGTAATGAAGCTTCTAATCATATAAAATTTAAAGAAGCGATTGTACATAGCAAAGAAGGCGATACAATGCTTTGCATAAAAAAAGTAGTGCCTGTCAGATTGCTTAAAAATGATTTTTATGAAACGATCACCAAGGCTGAAGCAAATGGTGCATCAAAAGAAGAGTTGCAAAATATATTGGGTCATGGCCGCGCAAAAAAGGGAATGCTTGAAGGTGATCTTACGGAAGGTGAATTAGAGATCGGTGAAGTAAGTACACTCATAAAAGATATAAAACCTGCTGCTGAAATTGTGAATGAAATATGGAATGATTTCAATGCTGCTGTTAAAGACCCTTTCTGTCAAGACAAAGAATAACTGCATAATCATTACATGAAAAAAATTTTCACCAATCTTACTTTCTGGGTTTTGTTGGCCATAACAGCAGGGGCATTGTTAGGCAATTTTTATCCGGACACGGCAGTGAAAATGAAAGTACTTGGTGATACATTTATTACTGTAATCAAATACTTTATTTATCCTATTATCTTTTTAACTATATCGCTTGGCATAAGTAATATGGGTGATTTGAAAAAAACTGGTCGTGTTGGTGGCAAGGCCATTTTATATTTTGAAGTTGTTACAACATTTGCATTGCTGATCGGAATAATTGTTTCTCATTTAATACAGCCGGGTCGCGGTGTGAATATTTCTGAAATTAAAGGGGGCGATATTTCCAATTATGTACAGCAATCCAAAGAATTTACCTGGTGGCATTTTTTGAAAGAGAATCCAACTTTGCAAATACTAATAGTTGCCATTGTGTTTGGCATTTGGTTGAGTAAATACAAGAACAAAAAACGCATCATTCAACCCTTAACCATTGCGTCAAAGTATGTTTTTAAAGCCTTGCATTTTATAATGTTCCTTGCGCCGCTTGGTGCTTTTGGAGGAATGGCATATACTATCGGAAAATTTGGTTTGCATACTTTATTGCCGCTTGGCCGATTGATGGTTTGTGTTTACGTAACATGCATCTGCTTTATTTTTATTGTGCTCGGTGTGTTGTTGCGTTATTACAAGATCAGCATCTTTAAATTTCTAAAATACATACGCGAAGAATTGTTGATTGTTTTAGGCACGTCGTCATCGGAAGCAGCTTTGCCTTCATTGATTGAAAAGCTGGAAAGAATGGGTTGTTCAAAATCGGTAACGGGATTAATTGTTCCCGCAGGTTATTCTTTTAATCTTGACGGAACCACCATTTATCTTTCCATGTCAGTAATGTTTTTGGCGCAGGTATATAACATTGATCTTTCATTGCACCAGGTATTCATAATAATCGGTGTGTTATTGATAACATCAAAAGGCGCAGCCGGTGTTACCGGCAGTGGCTTTATTATACTCGCATCAACCTTAACTGCTGTAAAAGTTATTCCACTTGAAGGCCTCGCTTTTTTGTTGGGGGTGGACAGGTTTATGAGTGAAGCAAGGGCACTTACTAATTTTATCGGCAATGGTGTGGCAACAATCTGGATATCGAACAATGAAAAAGAGTTTGACAGGAATAAGATGATCGAAGCATTCGGTCAAACATCAATTAAGGATATTCGATAAATTTAAAATGAGACTGCTAAAAAATTTTTCAACAAAGAAGAAAAAGAGAAGCTTAAAATTTTTTATTGAGCTTTAGCTCTAATCTTTTGATGTGTTCATTCGCTGCAGCTTTTGATAGCCTTACATCGAACATTTCGCCTGCTTCATTAGTTAAATTTTTCAGGTAAGATGTTTGATCTTTGGTCATACATTCTGTACCCGTGATCCATTCGTCGGGATTTCTTTCCAATATAGAACCACTAATAAACTGTCTTTGTTGTATTGCTTGCTCTGAATACATAATTGTAAGTTTATATGTTTTCAAATTTACAGGAAACATTTAAAATATCAGTAGATAATCAAAGAATTTTTAAACATGCAAATTGTTCTACATATGAGACTATGTTTTTAGAAAAGAAAAAAAGTGAGAAGTTATTATTTCTCACTTTTCAATTATGATTTTTATGGCTACACTCCCAATGCCCATCCATCTCTGTACGTTCTCTTTATAAACTGGTTGGCATCTTCAAAATTTGTAATCTTCATATTGTCACCATCCCAAACCAATTGAATATGTTGACCAGGATAATCCCAATCACCATTTGTATTTTTTGTGCGGATGTTATAACTGCGGATTGCAAGATTCCCCATCAATACGCTTTCTGTGAGTGGACCGGCAAGATCAAATCTTGAACTTAGATCGTTTGCTTCTTTACTTCCATAACCGGCAATTGCTGCTTCAATCCATGCTGCATAATGGCCGTCATCACCATTTGGTACACGTGCAATTGTTTGCGGAACTATTGTTGTTTTAGTTTTTGATGTTGGTAACAACTGAGGATTCATTCCATAAGTTCCAGACATCATACTGCCTTTTGTTCCGATGAAAATTATTCCATTGCCACCGTCACCCATTTCTTCACTTGGCAATAATTCTGCAGGGCGTTGCGGTTGAATACCACCATCCATCCAATGCAATTTTAAATCTTGTTTACCTTTTTGTTTGAACGTAAGAATTATGTGTGATGAAACCGGGCCGCTGTCAGGATAATATGCCTTCTCCCAGTTAGCAACGTATCTTGTGGCAACGCTGCACTCTGCTGATGAAGGATAACCTAAACCCAATACTGCAAATGCAGGTTGCATAATATGGCAAGCCATATCACCCAAAGCACCGGTTCCATAATCCCACCATCCACGCCAGTTAAAAGGAACAAGATTATCCATGTAATCTTTTTGTGGCGCAGTGCCCAACCATAAATTCCAATCAAGTTCCGGAGGTACCGTTTTGCTTTCACCGCGATCAATTCCCTGTGGCCAGACAGGCCTGTCAGTAAAACAATAAATCTCTTTTACATCACCAATAGTGCCCGCTTTATACCAATCAATTAACTGTCTTACGCCATCGCCACTTGCGCCCTGGTTACCCATTTGTGTAACTATTTTATAACGGTGTGCAGCTTGCGTTAACATGCGTGCTTCATATATATCATGTGTTAAAGGTTTTTGTACATACACATGTTTGTTCAATTGCATTGCAGCCATTGCAGCTACAGCATGGTTATGATCGGGAATAGAAACATTGCATGCATCAATGTTTTTATGCTCTTTATCTAACATTTCCCGGAAATCCTTATAATATTTTGCGTTGGGAAATTTTTTCCTGCTCTCTGCAGAACTCCTGTCGTCCACATCACATAACACAGCAATATTTGCTTTACCACTCGCAAAAAAATGACTGATATCATCTCCGCCTTTGCCACCGGCACCAATTGCCCCGATGTTTAATTTATCACTTGGCGCAATATAACCTCTGCCCAAAACATGACGAGGCACTATATAAAAACCTGCTGCGGCTAAAGATGCATTTTTAATAAAACTTCTGCGGGACGCATTTTGTTTTTCTGCATTTTCATTTTCCATGTGGCATAATTTTTTGTGTGGTGAAAGTTAATTGAAATAAATTATTGTTTGTTTTTGTTTACTTCGAGTGGATGCTGCAAAATAAATGTTTGACCCGGAAAAGCAAAATCAATTCCCTTTTTTGTGAAGGTATCCAGTATTTCAATGTATATCTGTTGTTGAATGTCAAGATAAAGTTTGTAATCAGATGAATCAATAAAATATAAAATTTCAAATACAACACTATAATCAGCTAAAGTAGTAAGATGGCATCTTTCAACACGGGCATGTTGTTGTTTATTGATGATCTGCTCTATGATTTGAGGAATACCTTTTAATTTTTCTTCATTTGTATCATACCGCAAATTCAGCTTAAATGAAACGCCTCTCCGCTCAAGACGCTTAATATTTTTTATAGTTGATTTTACCAGCTCTGTATTAGGCATGATCAATTGTTCGCCTGAAACACTTCTTATATGTGAAGTTTTTATACCAATGTGTTCAACCGTTCCCGTGATATTGTTTACAGAAATAACATCGCCAATTTCAAAAGGCTTATCAAAAAATATAACGAAGTAGCTAAAAAGATCAGTAAGAATATTTTGTGCAGCAAGTGCAATGGCAATACCGCCAATACCAAGGCCCGTAATGATGGTAGTAATGTTATAGCCAAGGTTTTCAATCAACATTAATACGCCACCTGTCCAAACAAGCACTTTAAGTACTATCAGTATTCCGCTTAAATGCGTTATGCGCTCTTTAGGCTCACCTTTGCGTTGCATGTATAACAACACTGATAGGTAAACGGCGTGATTAATAAAGCGAATGAAAAAATAGGTTGTTATCAAAGCCATTGCAACTTTGAGGATATGCGACGCATGATCTGTAAAATTTAACTGCTGAAGGATGGCGTAGTTAATAAGAAAGTATATGTAAGGAATGATGAATTTTTCAGCGGCTACTACAATTGTATCATCCGCTTCAGATGCAGTTTTACTGGCAGCTCTTTTAAATATAGATAAAATAAATTTTCTGAAAAGCTTAAATAATATCCATACAATTATCATCTGACCAAGAACAATAGCATATACCTGCACAGAATTTCCTTCCCATATTTTCTTTAAAAGCTCTTTCATAATATGTTGCAAAAATATTGGCTTGTTAATAAACAAAAACAAAAGAATGCCCCGTTAAAAACTCAATTGCTATTTTTGATTGCACACATGAAAATAACAACACGCTTTATATTTATAATTCTTATTTTGTTACACTTTATTTATGTAGAGGCACAGAATAGTTATCCTCAGCATTATTTCAGAGACCCGCTAAATATTCCTATACAGCTTGCGGCAAATTTCGGCGAGCTGCGCACAGATCATTTTCATATGGGTCTTGACATTCGCACGCAATCAAGAGAAAATCTTCCTGTGTTTGCAGCGGCAGATGGATATGTGAGCAGAATAAAAATTGAAAAGTATGGTTATGGGCAAGCAATCTATATCACTCATCCAAATGGATATACCACTTTATATGCGCACCTTAATTCTTTTTACCCACAGCTTGCGCAATATGTAAAGAACAAACAATATGCAGATAAAAAATGGGAGCAGGACATGGAGATACCCGCAAATATGTTCCCTGTAACAAAAGGTCAGTTTATTGCAAACAGCGGCAACACCGGTGGCTCGCAAGGACCGCATTTGCATTTTGAAATACGTGATACAAAAACAGGCAATAATCTTAATCCTTTATTGTTTGGAATGGATGTACCTGATCATATTGCGCCGATCGTTTATAATTTATATTGGTACGACAGGCGTTATAGCATTTACACTGTTCAGCCACAACCCATTTCAATCGTAAAGAAAAACAATATTTACACAACAACTTCCGTTGTAAAAGTTGGTTCTCCGATAATTTCTTTGGGATTGAGAATGGAAGACATGAACAATGCTTCTTCGTTTAAGTTTGGCGTATATCATGCGGCGTTATATGTAGATAATGTTTTGCAATTTGAATTCAGACTGAATAATTTTTCTTACGATAGCAGTCGCTATGTAAACGCAGGCATGGATTATACACGCTGGGTAAAAAATAAACAAGGCATACAATATCTTTCTTTATTGCCGGGCAATCAGCTTGATATTTTTACTCAACTTAAAAGCGATGGAAAAATAGTTTTGAACGATAGCGCAGTTCATGTAATAAAAATTATAGTGAGTGATGAAAATGAAAATGCAAGCGCAATAAATTTTCAAGTACAATATAATGCAGCATTGCAAAAAAATTATAGCATTCCAACTAATGCAGTTGTTTGCGATGTGCATGAACCTAACAATATTAAAACCGCAAATGCAAGTATTCATTTCAGCGAAAATGCTTTTTACGATGCGTTGCCCATAATTGTTTCTGAAACAGATGCAGCAATTTCAAAACAGGTTTCGCCAACAATACATATAAGTGATTATACAATTCCTGTGCACGACGATTGTAATGTCATGATCAAAGCAAATGCCTCGTTAAGTGAAAAACTAAAAGACAAAGTTGTAATGCAACTTCAAAGTGGCAATTCATCTACTGTGAAAAGAGGTTTATGGCAAGGTGATTGGATGGTTAGCAGCTTTGATGAATTAGGCGATGCGCGATTATTAATTGATACTGTTGCGCCGGTAATTGTTCCTGTTGGCTGGAAAAGCGGATCGAGTTTCAGTAATCAAAAAGCAATGGTTATTAAATGTACGGACGACCTTGATGCCGTTGCATCGTTTACTGCAATGCTTGATGGCAACTGGCTGATGTTTGCAAAAAAGAATGATAACTTCATTTATACCTTTGATGAACATTGCCCTGTGGGAAAACATACATTAACTGTAACGGCAACCGATGTTGCAGGCAACAGGGTTACACAATCGTATACCTTCACAAAATAATTATTGCAATATGGCCAAACCGGAAGCAGGCATGAAAGCACCTGCATTTAAAGGCAAAGATCGAGATGGTAAAACAATTGCGTTAAGCGATTATAAAGGCAAAAAGCTTGTATTATATTTTTATCCAGAAGATGATACGCCAACATGTACAGTGCAGGCATGTAACCTAAGAGATAATTATGCTTTACTGAAGAATGAAGGTTTTGAAGTTGCGGGTGTAAGTCCTGACGATAGTGCAAGCCATAAAAAGTTTGAAGCAAAATTCAATTTGCCGTTTACTTTAATTGCAGACCCGCAACATAAAATCATAGATGCTTATGGTGTTTGGGGCGAGAAGCAATTGTACGGAAGAAAGTTTATGGGCATTCATCGTACAACTTTTTTGATTGATGAAAAAGGTATCATTCAAAAAGTATATTTAAAGCCGCGTAATAAACAACACGCTGAAGACATTGTAAAATTCTGGAAAGAAAAAGAAGCGCAATAATCACTTCGCTACATGTTTCTCAAAAAAGTTTCTCGCATTCAAAACAGGTATAGTTGAAAAATAAAAATCTTTTACGTCTTCTGTAACAATGAAATTGCAATTACTTTCAATGGCAGAATAATATTCAAGCCCGTCTTCAAAATCATTTACTTTTTTGTTGGCGAGTGTTTTTTCGGCAACATCTTCTGTTGCTGGCACTATAAAAATATGTTTGCATAACAAAGCAATTTTTTCTCGTGCAGATCTTGTGCTATATTTTTTTTCTGCAAAGTAAAATGCAATAGCAAGGCAAATGGGCGAAGTATAAATTTCAAAATTGTTATTGCCTGAAAGACTTAGGACGCGGGCGCTGTAAGTATAAAGTGGGTATTCTTTATTTAATACTGAAACAAGAATATTGGCATCAATAAAAGCTTTCATTTTTTAGCGCTGTAATATTCTTTCTTTAATGATTTTCTTGAACGCGCTTTTGTTTGATATGTAGCAGCGCCTTCCGCAACCTGGCTTACCCAATTTGAAATAGGAAACTCTTCAAAGGAAGTATAACCTGACGAAGTTTACTTTATCCAAAAGGAACTCAACAAGCCTGCTTAGGCTTACGTTGTTTTTTTCAGCATATCTTTTTGCTTTGGTTGCAATTGCTTCATTAAAGCTTAAAGTTATCTTGGCATCCATACACTAAATTTTTACGTGTAAAAAAATATTTTGTACGCATAAATTTTATTTTTCAACAACAAGTTTGTTTTCTCCACTCTTCAATGCATATTCTTTTCCTTTCCAGATAAATTTTCCTGTTATTGTTTGCGGTAATATTATATTAACAGTCCATTTATTGTTTTGTAAACTATAAGAGGCTTTTATATTTCCGTTGGGATGCGGAATTGTTCCTGATGCATTGGTTAGCATTCCTAAATGCGGTTCGATCCTTACTTTAGAAAATCCCTGTGCATCTGTATTAATACCTAAAACAATTCTGTATAATTCAATGTTAGGACTGCTTCCCCAGGCGTGGCAATCAGAACGTGCTCTGTTGAGATCATCAATTTCCGCCCATGTTGTTAAACCCATTGCAAGATTTTGTTTCCATATGCCAAGCCAGTTTAAATAATCATCCCCAAAGCCGGCTTTGGTTAAAGCCTGGTATAAATAATAACTGAAGTAAACTGATGCTTTTGCAAGGGAAGAATCATTCATTATTTTCCTGGCCAATTCAAGTGCATCATTTCCGTTAATTACGCCTGTAATTATTGCCAATGCATTCGCATGTTGCGAGTAATATCTTTTTTCTTTTGTGTCGCTGAAAAGGTTTTTATTATTATCCCAATATTTTTGTTGAATAATCTTTTTCAACTGATCTATTTGAGCCGCGTACAAATTTGAATACACATTCATACCGGTATTTTTTTCCAAATCATAAGCAGCTTCGTAAGCCATTAGCAACTGCAGATCAAGCAGCGCAGAATTACCATCATTATCAATCGGTGCAACGCCTCCATCCCAGCCCGGCGCATCAACCCAATCAGTAAATTCCCAGTAAGGCGCATTATGTATACTTCCATCTCCCTGCTGAAATTGATGAAAATAGGATAATATTTGTCTTGATATTTTCAACTTGTCTTTTATAAAATTACTATCACTAACATACATGTAATAATCATGCAACATGCTTATCCATATCAACGAAAAGGTTGGAATTTCCTGGTGAATATTATGCGGGTAACGGCTTTCTGTTATTCCTTCTGCCAATGTTGAATAAGCGATATCATTTATAGCATTGCACATCAATCTTGCATCGCCTGAATTATATAAACTTACCAAAGCCTGTATGCGTGTATCGCCAACGTATTGCAGTTGTTCATAATAAGGACAATCAGTATACGTCTCCTGCGCATCTAATCTTGCTGTACGCCAACCAACTTCTAAAATTTTATTTAATGATGTATCGCTGCTTACAAAGGTTGCATTCATTTTGAAAGGATAACCTGTGTACATTCCATACAGATCATTAATGGTAAGTGCTTCATCTTTTGTTGTAACGTCTAAAGCAATATAACGATACGTTCGAAATCCAAGCGTAGTAAAAGTTTGCTGCATGTTGCCATTAGAAATAATTTCATCTTTTACACCAATAATATGTTTGCCTTCAATTTCATTTCGGTTGCCTTTTTGATTTTGTGTGCGCCAATCAATACTGTCGGCTTCATTAACATATAATGCTTCCGCATAGGTTAAATTGATATCAGCATTTTTTCCGTTGCTGAAATGTAACACAGGAAAGGCAGTTGTTTCAAAGCTTTGATCAAATAATAAATGCACCATTGTGTTTGCAGGAATTTTTATAGGATGATTACCCTGCAAAAAATTTTCATCAGCGTTTATATTTTGTTGCTTTCTTATTTGGTGCAATCGTTGTTGTCTTAATTCCATCATCGGAATTGAACGCGGAATCAACATCCAGCCTGTACTCCAGTGGTTCACATTTTTCGGGACGCCTTCAAATAATTCGTGTGCGTTCAACCAGCTAGCATCATCATAATTTACAGCAGTCCAGTTTTCGGGATAATAATTCATATCAATTTTTTCTGCTGCGCCGGCTGCATAATATGTATAAATAAGCTGCGGCTGCAGAGGTTTATATGCACTGTCATACATACATTTCCATGTAGTATCTGTGTTTAAAATTTCTTCTGTTTTGGTATCCCCCTGCAGTATGAATGCAGTTTGATAAGAGATTTGCCAAACAGGTTTATCATCACCCAAATTCCAGGCAAGCGCGGCAAGAGTATTTTTTCCTTTGATGAGATAAGGCGCTATATCAACTGTTTCAAAATTCCAATGATACAGATCTCCTTTTGCCGGCCCAAAGCAAACCAATGAATCATTCACAAATAATTTATAACGGTTATCTGCAGATATATGAATAATAAAATGTTGCGGCTTGTCATCTAATGAAAAACTTTTTCTGAAATGATAAACTCCATAAGCATGCGGATCAGAGTTGGGTACATCTATCCATTTTGCATTCCACAGTTTGGTAAGTATGTTGTAGCTGATGGTTTGTGATGAACCGGCTGCATAAAACAGCAATACTATCAATGTTGAAAAAAGTTTATGCATATAGCAAGTTTAAACTGAAGATAAAAATATTAAAACCAACCTGTTGGCAGAGTTTTTTTTGATATAGTCACAAAGAAGCTAAGCGAAAGCAAAAATTGAAAGGCATTTTTTACTATCGGTTTATATGGAATGGTAGATACATAACTGCAGGCCGGATGAATCATTTTATTCATTAATTGCCCGTCTCCTGTTTACCCGGTGGCTTATTTTGACGAATTATTACCGTTATATAGACGGTATTTCTTCGATCCAATAGATCGAGTAAATACCGAACAAATGAGCCTGTCTTATCCTGAAAAAACTTTACAGGTCAGGATGATACTACTGAATGTGCTTATCTGCCAAAGGGTTTTACAAATCGGAGAAAATTATGGAATAAGATAATGGCCAAACATCTTTTCTGTCATCTCTTATGAAAAGACTTGCCAACGGGTTAAAACCATATAAAGAATATGCACATTGAATTTGATGAATAAAAGCTGTTATGCATATTTGAAAGCATTTCTTTAATTTGCTAAGCTTATATGAACTTGTTCTCGCCAACTATATCCAAATTGGTAAGATTGCGGTATAGCCGCATTGAAGAATGGACAAACAATCCCATTACTGCACAGCGCGAAATTTTGCAGGACCTTGTTACGCACGGGCAACATACAGCCTTTGGCAGAAAATATAATTTGCGAAGCCTGTTTACCATTAAAGCTTTTAAAGAAGCAGTTCCTATTCATGAATACGATGATCTGAAACCTTGGATTGAAAAACTGATGAATGGAGAACAAAACCAGTTGTGGGATTCTCCTGTGAATTGGTTTGCAAAAAGCAGCGGCACCACAAGTGATAAAAGTAAGTTCATTCCTGTAACAGAAGAGAATTTGGAAGACTGCCATTTCCAGGCAGGTAAAGATGTGGTTACGTTGTATTATCATTTTAATCCTGAAAGCAATTTACTTACAGGTAAAGGGTTGGTTATTGGCGGCAGCCACCAGGTTAGTCAGTTGAATGAAGAATTATTTTTTGGTGATCTGAGCGCGGTATTAATGCAAAACATGCCTATGTGGGGTCATTGGATCCGCACGCCTGAACTTGCCATTGCATTATTAGATGAATGGGAAAAGAAAATTGAATCGCTTGCACAATCAACCATTATCGAAAATGTGACTTCTATATCCGGCGTTCCTACGTGGACGCAGGTTTTAATAAAACGTATTCTTGAAGTAACCGGCAAGAACAGCATGCAGGAGGTTTGGCCTAATCTTGAGCTGTATATGCATGGCGGTGTTTCGTTCGCACCCTATAAAGAAAATTTTAAAAAATTGCTGGGCCCGGATATCCGTTACATGGAAATGTATAATGCAAGTGAAGGTTTTTTTGCCGCACAGGATGATCTTGACCAGGAAGGCATGTTGTTGTTTTTAAGTCATGGCATCTTTTACGAATTTATGCCTGTTGAAGAATATGGTAAATCAAATCCCAAAACCATTGGTTTGAATAAAGTTGAACTCGGCAAACAATATGCATTGGTTATTTCAACCAACAGTGGTTTATGGAGATATTTGGTTGGTGATACAATTCAGTTCACCTCTTTATTTCCTTTCAGAATAAAAGTTACAGGAAGATTAAAGCATTTTATCAATGCCTTTGGCGAAGAAATAATTGTTGAAAATGCAGATGCAGCCATTGCAATTGCAAGCGAAAGAACAGGCGCCAATGTAAAGGATTATACAGCAGCGCCAATTTACTTCAGCGAACAATCGAATGGCGCGCATGAATGGCTGATTGAGTTTGAAAAACATCCAGGAAATCTTGAACAATTTGTGTATGAGCTTGACTCATCATTAAAAAATTTAAACAGCGATTACGAAGCAAAACGTCATAAGAATATTGCTTTGCGCATGCCTGTTGTGCACGTATTAAAACAAGGCATTTTTAATTTATGGCTGAAACAAAAAGGAAGGCTCGGCGGTCAACATAAAATTCCGCGATTAAGCAACGACAGAAAATATATCGATGAGATTCTTAAGCTGATGCGATAAACAAAACTGCAAAAGCTTTCTTTAATAAATACAATAAAATTATTTTTGCCGCCATATCAAAAAAAGCTACTCATGTCACTTCTAAAAGATAAGGTTTGTATAGTAACCGGCGCTGCACGTGGAATTGGCGCTGCCATTGTAAAAAAATTTGCAGAGAACGAAGCAAATGTTGTGTTTACTTATGTGAGCGATTCAAGCGCCAATAAAGCTGCAGCGCTTGAAAACGAATTAAGCAATTTGGGTGTGAAAGTAAAAGCGTACAAAAGCAATGCTTCTGACTTTGCTCAATGCGAAACACTCGTGAACGATGTGGTGAAAGAATTTGGAAAAGTAGATGTATGCGTGAATAATGCGGGCATTTCAAAAGATAACCTGCTGTTGCGTTTAACCTCTGAACAATGGAGCCAGGTTATTGATGTAAACCTTAACAGTGTATACAACATGACCAAGCAGGTGATTCGCCCTATGATGAAAGCAAAATCCGGCAGCATCATCAACATGAGTTCTATTATTGGCATTCGGGGCAATGCAGGGCAGTCAAGTTATGCAGCTTCGAAAGCAGGCATTATCGGGTTTACAAAATCTATCGCTATTGAATTAGGCAGCCGCAATATCAGGTGTAATGCAATTGCGCCTGGTTTTATTGAAACAGATATGACGCATTATTTAAAAGAAGGAACAACCGGTGAAACTTTTTTAAAAGATATTCCGCTTGGAAGATTCGGCAAAGCAGAAGAAGTTGCCAACCTTACTTTATTCCTTGCAAGTGATTTAAGCGCTTACATAACAGGAGAAATTATTAGCATCTGTGGTGGTTTAAGCATTTAATGATTGCCTTTTAATTGTTAAGTTTTTCTGCAGGTCATTGCTGTTTATAATTGTTTTCTTTATTTGCAGCTTAATGAAGTTGAAAAGAATAATAGCAGTTATTTGTTTAATCGTACTAAGTACGCAGGTTATTCCCCTGAGGCAAATAGGCGCTATGTTATTCAACAACCAGCTAACTGAAGAAATAGCACATGCTTCAGATTTCGGCAAAAAATTATCAGAAGAAAAAGAACTGCATACTTATTATCCTTTTCTCAGCACACAGGTAAAAATACTTTCTGATATTAACAATCACAGCATGTACGCACATGTGCGACTGGTAAAACAACATGTTGCAGAAGTGCCCACGCCTCCTCCCAATTTAGTGTAACATATAACGATTATTGCCTCAGGTAAGACCTGTTTGAGTTATTTATTTTGGTTACCGGCAAATGAACTCCGGTTGAACTTCGTTGCGTCGCATTACAGCCTGCCTTCGGGCTTGACCCGGAGGTCATCTGCATATCAATGTGCAGCTCCGGTCTTCTGTTCAAACAAGTATAACTAATTCAAACAGTTTTTAACTCAGCAAAAGGGATAGTTATTATTTACACTAAATCTAAATAAATGAAAAATATTTTTAAAAATATTGGTGCTGATCTTTCAGCATCAGTAGTAGTATTTTTAGTGGCATTGCCTCTTTGTCTTGGTATTGCTTTGGGTTCCGGAGCACCATTATTTTCCGGGTTGATTGCCGGTATTGTAGGCGGCATTATAATAGGCAGTTTAAGTGGTTCGCAACTAAGTGTCAGCGGACCGGCTGCAGGGTTAACAGCTATTGTTGCTGCAGGTATTGTAAAAGTACCGGTGTTTGAAGCATTTCTACTTTCGGTTTTAATTGCGGGCATTATCCAGTTGATATTGGGGTTTATAAAAGCCGGTGTTTTTGGCGATTATATTCCAACGAATGTTATTAAAGGAATGCTTTCTGCCATTGGTATCATTCTCATCTTAAAACAAATTCCGCATTTGTTGGGTTATGATGCAGACTTCGAAGGGGATTATGCATTTGCGCAGCATGATGAACATAATACTTTCAGCGGAATATTCACGGCAATTTCAAGGATCACTCCCTTAGCAATCATCATTGGTTTTGTTTCATTAGGTATTCAAATCTTTTGGGATAAAGTATTGGTGAAAAAAGGAAAAGTCTTTAAAATAATTCCTGCTCCTCTTATTGTTGTTCTTGCTGGTGTTTCTCTCAACATGTTTTTATCAAACGGAAGCACTTTGCAATTGCGTAAAGAACAATTCGTAAATATTCCGGCAGCAGCAAATGTGAATGATTTCTTTTCATTTTTTATGCTGCCTGATTTCAGTTATTTAAATATGCCGGAAGTTTGGATAACAGGAGTAACGATTGCCATCGTCGCTAGTCTTGAAACATTATTGAATATAGAAGCTTCTGATGAGCTGGATGTTTACAAACGTGTTACACCAAAAGACAGGGAACTAAAAGCACAAGGTATCGGCAATTTGATTTGCGGATTAATAGGAGGGTTGCCTGTAACTTCAGTAGTAGTAAGAACCTCGGCCAATATAAATGCAGGCGCAAAGACAAAAACATCAGCCATCATGCATGGCATATTGTTGTTGCTTGCAGTTGCTTTAATTCCATTTCTTATTAATTTAATTCCTTTATCAGCGTTGGCTGCAGTACTGATCTACACAGGCTATAAACTTGCAAAGCCATCATTGTTTAAAGAAATGTACAGCAATGGCCTGGAGCAGTTTATTCCTTTTGTTGTAACTATTGTTGCAATAATATTTACTGACCTTTTAATTGGAATTATTATTGGCATTGCCGTAGGTTTGTTTTTCATATTACGCAGTAATTTTAAAACATCGTTTTTTGTTGTGCATGATGACACCAGGTATCTTTTTCGGTTAAGAAAAGATGTTTCTTTTTTAAATAAGCCGTTGCTAAAAAACAAGCTTGAAAGCGTACCTGAAAATTCTTCTGTGCTGATTGATATTTCAAAAGCGGATTTTATTGATAAGGATGTGATAGAAGTAATTAATGATTTTCTTCAGCACGCACATCTTAAAAATATCAGAACAGAAATAAAGAAAAATAAAGGTAAAAACACGCACCGGCATATTTCAGAATCAGTATTACAACAATCAGTAAAAACTTTTCATTATGAAACCATACGAGAAACTGTTATTGGAAAATAAAGCCTGGGCACAGGAAATGGTGGAAAAAGACCCGGATTATTTTAACCGGCTTGTACACCTGCAAACACCTGAATTTTTATGGATCGGCTGCAGCGACAGCCGCGTACCGGCTAATGAAATTACCGGTACGGAACCAGGAGAAATTTTTGTGCATCGGAACATTGCGAACCTGGTTATACATACAGATGTAAACCTGTTAAGTGTATTGGATTACGCAGTGAATCATCTTAAAGTAAACCACGTAATTGTTTGTGGTCACTATGGTTGTGGCGGTGTAAAAGCTGCTATGGGCAGGCACGATTACAACCAGGTTTTAAATATGTGGCTTCGTAATATTAAAGATGTATACCGGTTGTACCAGCAAGAGCTTGACGATGTGCCTGGTGAAGAAGAAAGAGCAGACAGGCTTGTGGAACTTAACGTAAAAGAACAGGTTTTAAAGCTTGCAAAAACATCCATTATTCAACGTGCATGGAAAACCAGGAATGCGCCCGTATTGCATGGTTGGGTGTATGGGTTAAAAGACGGATTAATAAAATCTCTTTTTGATATGCCACCGGGCTCAGATATTAACCCTATTTATGCATATGATGATCTTTAAATCAACAACGGCCTGAAACTTTTCAGGCCGTTGTTGTTACTTATTATTTTCCTTGTTATATTTTTCTTCAGCTTCTTTTGCTTTTGCAAAATCAAGCACCACACCATTTATGCAATAACGAAGGCCGGTGGGTGGAGGACCATCATCAAATACGTGTCCTAAATGTGAACCGCATCTGCCACACATGACTTCGGTACGACGCATTCCGTGGGCATTATCCTGTTCATAAATAATAGAACTCTTTGAGATAGGTTTATAAAAACTCGGCCAGCCGCAACCACTTTCAAATTTTGTATCGCTTTCAAACAGGGCATTACCGCAAACAGCACAATAATAAGTACCGATCTCAGTCGACTCTTCATACTTGCTGCTCCATGGTCGTTCCGTTCCTTTTTCTCTTGCAATGCGATAAATTTCAGGCGAAAGTCTTTTCTTCCATTCCTCGTTGCTTACAACCACTTTGCCCGCTTCTGTATGTGAATAATCCGGATTATTTGAATTGTTTTCCATTGAGATTTTTTTGAGTTGCTGTTACAAGATAAGAATAAAAATCGATAGAAATACTACACACAAAAATCTTAAACTGTTCATAATTCCAATATCAAATACGAAACCGTTTAGTGCACAGATTGCTTTTTGTATATGTAACTTGTTAATGTTTAAGCATCAGCCGTTATATTTGCGATTAACGCAAGCAAATGTTTAATATCATCTTATTTGGCCCGCCGGGCAGTGGAAAAGGTACTCAAAGTCAGAAACTCATAGAAAAGTACGGATTGAAGCATCTTTCAACCGGCGATTTGTTGCGCAGCGAAATAGCACAGCAAACTCCGCTTGGTATCGAAGCAAAAAATTTTATGGATAAAGGTCAATTGGTGCCGGATGAAGTAGTGATTGGAATGATAAGTACAGCTTTAGACACAAACCCTGAAGCAGCTGGTTTTTTGTTCGATGGCTTTCCGCGCACTGCCGCACAGGCAGAAGCGTTGGATAAATTATTGCAACTTAAAAAAACATCTATCGCGGTTATGCTTGCTTTGGATGTTTCTGAGGAAGAATTGATAAAACGGTTATTAAACCGCGGCCAAAGCAGCGGACGTTCAGATGATATTAATGAAGCTGTTATCCGCAGCCGGATTGAAGAGTATGAAAACAAAACGAAAGCTGTTGCCGACTACTATAATAGTTTTAATAAAGTGTTTCATATAAAGGGAGAAGGTACTGTAGAAGAGATTTTTGAATCGCTTTGTACCGAAATAGATAGACGGACGGCATAGAACTTTAATTAATATAAACCTTAAAAGAGCTTGTATTCACGAACCTGGTATAAGCTTTTTAGGACTAGACAGACCCTGTCTCCTTGCACTCTACTCCCTGTTTACTCCCAGTCTGCTCCATACCTGAAGGCTATTAACTGCGTTCCTCCTCGTTTTTGGTATGTATAAATAAGGGAAAAAGGATAATCAAAGAATTAATGACCTTAGTTCAGAATATACAATTGTTTTCATTGAAACAGATACTGAGCTGATTATTTGTGAATTTATTTCATCTAAACTTATCTATAGGTAAACAATTTTTATTGCTTTTTCCAAAAGTAAATCTTCCTTCCCAAACTTCCTTACCATCTCCCTCCTAAACTTTATCTTTGCGCTCCTTTTTACGTGAGTTATGTTTAATAAAAGAACCAGGATAAAAGAATTGTTGCAGGTTGATGCTGCAAGCCAGGAAGTAACTGTAATGGGTTGGATACGTACATTCCGCAACAACCAGTTCATCGCTTTAAACGACGGAAGCTGCAATCAGAATTTGCAGGTAGTTGCTGCTTTAGGTTTGTTGAATGATGAAACAATGAAACGCATAACAACCGGCGCTTCCTTAAAAGTTATTGGCGAACTGGTGCCAAGTTTGGGCAAAGGCCAAAAGGTTGAATTAAAAGCAACATCAATTGAAATTTTAGGCGATTGTGATACGGAAAAATATCCGTTACAATTAAAGAACAGGCCAGGTCTTGAATATTTAAGAGAGATCGCGCATTTGCGTTTTCGTACCAATACATTTGGTGCCGTTTTCCGTATACGCCATTCTCTCGCATTTGCTATACATAAATTTTTTAATGATAAAGGCTTTGTGTATTTACACACTCCCGTAATCACAGCAAGCGATGCGGAAGGCGCAGGCGAAATGTTTCGTGTAACAACTTTGCCGTTTGATAATCCACCTCGTACCGAAGATGGTCACATCAACTTTAAAGAAGATTTTTTTGGTAAGAGCACCAATCTTACGGTAAGCGGTCAATTGGAAGGTGAGCTGGCGGCAATGGCATTCAGTGATATTTATACATTCGGACCAACCTTCCGTGCTGAAAATTCAAATACTACAAGGCACCTGGCTGAGTTCTGGATGATCGAGCCTGAAATGGCATTTTATGATATTGAAGACAATATGAATCTTGCGGAAGAATTTATCAAATACATTATAAGGTATGCGATGGATAACAACCGTGAAGACCTTGAATTTCTTGCACAACGTTTGGCGGAAGAAGAAAAACAATTGCCTCAGGATAAACGCGGTGAATTAGGCCTGATCGAAAAACTGGAGTTTGTATTAAATAACGCTTTCGAACGAATTACCTATACTGAAGCAATAGATATTTTATTAAACAGCCCTGCCTATAAAAAGAAGAAGTTTCAGTACGAAGTAAAATGGGGCATTGATCTGCAAAGTGAGCACGAACGTTATCTTGTAGAGAAACATTTTAGAAAACCTGTGATCGTTACCGGATATCCTGCAGTTATCAAAGCATTTTATATGCGCATAAATGAAGATGGTAAAACGGTTGCCGCTATGGATATTCTTGCGCCCGGCATTGGCGAGATCGTCGGCGGTTCACAGCGTGAAGAAAGACTGGAAAGACTTATCGCACGTATGCAGGAAATGCATGTTCCGGTTGAAGAAATGCAATGGTATCTGGATACACGCCGCTTTGGTTCTGTGCCGCATGCCGGCTTTGGTTTAGGCTTTGAGCGCATGGTACAGTTTGTAACCGGAATGACAAACATCCGCGATGTAATTCCTTTTGCAAGAACGCCGAAGAACTGCGAGTTCTAATTATACCTTCAGGCGTTGATTTTTACTGCTGAATGAAAAGATAGGAAAGGTCTTTTTAAAACATAGAACAGCTTCAGTATTTTTACTGAACAGCATTTATGTAATGACGCATGTCTTGATAAGTTATTAAATACCGATGAAGAAATATTTAGCAGGTTTCTTTTATTCATTTTCCGTTCAATTGGTTTTGCTGCATTTTCGCAGGTACCAGGTTCTGCTGCTGTTCTGGATCATTCTTTTTGCTACAATCAGCGGCCACTTTTTAAAACCGTATGGTGCCGATTCTTTAATGCTTGCTCCGGAATATTTAGGGCATGTAAGTGCCTTAAGTACGGCATTTGTGGGATTTGCAATGGGTGCTTTTATAATGAGCTGGAATATAACCACCTTCATTTTGCATAGCCGGCATATAAAGTTCCTGGCAACAACCGCCCAGCCTTTTTTAAAGTATTGCATCAATAATGCGGTCATCCCGGTTATTTTTTTATTGAGCTACCTTTTCTTCGCAATAAGTTATCAGCGCGTAGAAGAATTATCATCTTCGATGGAAATACTTTCTCTTGTCGGAGGATTTTTCGGAGGATTTATTTTATCACTTGCCATTGCTTTCGGATATTTTTTCGGTACAGATAAAAAGATCTACCGCAAAATGGTAACGGATTTTACTACTGCGAATGAAAAATATGAACGCGCTTCCAGGATGATCAAAAATTCAAAGATTGAAAAAGGAGAAATGCGCATTGATTGGTTCTTAAGCGCAACATTTGGTTTGCGAAGGCCAAGAAACACCAAACATTACAGCCAGGAGTTCTTGAATTCCATATTTAAACGCCATCACGTTGCTGCTGTAAAAGCAGTTTTTATAGCATTGATAGCATTGATTTTGATCGGGCTTTTTACAGAGAACCGTTATTGCCAGATTCCTGCGGGGGCCAGTATTACTTTATTTTTTACGATCCTGATCGCGGTCGCAGGAGCGCTTTCGCTTTTTTTAGGTAACTGGAGTGTCCCTGTAGTTTTGGGTATTTATTTACTGGTGAATTGGATGTACCAGCAACATTGGATAGACCCGCGGAATAAAGCGTATGGTCTGGATTATACTTCCGGCAGATCAAGGCCCGAGTATAACAAGGCGGCGCTTTCAGATCTTATGAACAAAGCAGATGTTGCAAAAGACAGCCTGGAGTTTATTTCTATACTCAATAACTGGAAAACAAGGCAGTATCAGCAAAAACCCGTGTTATTTCTTGTAGATGTAAGCGGGGGCGGTAACCGCAGTGCGGCTTTTACAATGAATGTTTTAACAAAGCTTGACACGCTTACACAAGGCAGGTTCTTTTCGCAGTGTGCTTTAATATCAGGAGCTTCCGGAGGAATGATCGGCGCTGCTTATTTCAGAGAATTATACCTTGAAAAGCAGCAGGGCAAAATCACTTCCCTTCAGCAAAAACAGTACATCGATAATATTTGTAAAGATCTGCTAAACCCGGTTTTTTCGTCCCTTGTAGCAAGAGACATGATCGGTCCGATAAGCCAGTTTGAATATAGCGGCAATTCATACATTCGTGACAGGGGCTATTCTTTCGAACAGAAACTGAACGCTAATACAAAAGGAGTTTTAAATAAAAAGCTTACAGATTACAGCCTGCCTGAGCATAAGGCTGTTATTCCTTCAATGATATTCAATACAGCTATTACAAGAGACGGAAGAAAGATGTTTATAGCCACCCACCCTGTAAGGTTTATGATGCAGGGAAAGAGTACTCCGAATAACCTGACCCATTACGATATTGACGGATTAGATTATCAATCTTTTTTTGCAAACCTGGATGCCCTGAATCTTTCTTTTCTTACAACATTGCGAATGAACGCCACTTTTCCCTTTGTACTGCCTAACGTTGAAATGCCCGCAAACCCTGAATTTGATGTTATGGATGGTGGCTTCCGCGATAATTTTGGTAACGAAACCTGCCTTCGCTTTATTTCTTACTTTAAAGACTGGCTGCAACAAAATACTTCCAAAGTAATTATTGTTGAATTACGCGACAGGCCTAATGGGGATTGGTCGAGGCCATATGAAGTAAATTCTATTATGGGCCTTATCACTAAACCAATGTTCCTGCTTCAGAATAATTGGATTGACCTGCAGGATTACTATGAAAATGATCAGGTTAATTATATGTTGAATGCTTATGGCCCCGATCTCCTGAAAACAACTTTCAGCTATGAGTCTGCGCCGAATACCACTTCAGCCTCTTTAAGCTTTCATCTGACCGCTGTGGAAAAGAAAGGAATAGCCAACTCACTGAACAATGAGGTAAACAAAAAAACTTTCCAGGTAATTAAAGCGTTTTCATTAGGCAACCGTCCATAAAATCCATAAGGGTTTTAACTGCATCTTTAAGGTTTCTACTCAGAATCTTCTTTGGCCCATCAAGAAATATAACCGTTCATCCTAATTCTCTGTAAGTAGCTTATTCTTATTTGATTGATTTTCAGTATATAATACAATAACTATTAATCAGCAAAGTTGATTACTTTAAAAAACTTAGTATTATGTATTGCATAGTATTAAAATGTTGTATAACTTTGTTTCATCAATTAAATAAAAGACTCTTGTATGGATATTCAAAATACACAAAGCCAGATGAGAAAGGGTGTACTGGAGTTTTGCATTTTATCAATCATACGACAGGGTGAAGTTTATCCGAGTGATATTGTTGATAAAATGAAAGGCGCAAACCTTCATATTTTAGAAGGTACACTTTACCCATTATTAACCAGGCTGAAAAATGCAGGTTATCTTACCTATAGGTGGGTGGAAAGCAATTCCGGGCCACCACGAAAATATTTTTTAATGACTGACGCAGGCCTTCAATTTTATGGTGAACTGGAACGCACCTGGAAAGAACTTGCAGATGCTGTACAAACACTAACCTCAACAAACGGCAATATAGAAGTGCCGGAAGAAATTCCCAACAATAACCAATAAACTTAAGTAAAATGAAAAAGGTAATTAATATAAATTTTCAGGGCCGGGTAATTCCCATAGAGGAGACCGCCTATGAAATTTTAAAACGATATATTGATAGCCTGAGGCAATTCTTTGCGAATGAAGAAGGCAAAGACGAAATTATAAACGACATAGAAAGCCGCATAGGTGAATTGTTTGATGAACAACTAAAAAAGGGCGCTCCTTGCATTACCGACGCCGATGTTGAAACTGTTATTGCAAGCATTGGCAGGCCGGAAGATTTTGAAGCCGATGATGCGGAATACCAGGGAACAAAAGCATCAGCAAATAAAACCTATGCTTCAGAAGCTGGCCCTCAGCAGGCATATGTGCGCCACGAAAGGTTTTACAGGGATGAAAACAATAAACTTATTGGTGGTGTTTGCGCAGGTTTGGCCAGTTATTTTGGTATTGACAAACTGGTTGTAAGAATACTCTTCGTGATCTTCACTTTTGCCTTTGCCTTTGGTATTGTGGCTTATCTTATTTTATGGGTAGCTATACCAAGTACGGCATCAGAAAAAATTGGTGCATACCGTAAACGTTTGTTTCGCGACCCGGAGAATAAACTCATAGGGGGTGTATGCGGTGGTTTGGCTTCTTATTTTGGTGTAAATGTCTGGATCCCGAGAGTTCTGTTTTTAATTCCGTTCTTATCTTTTGTAACAAACTGGAACCATTGGGGCGTATTTAATTTTCCCAATTTTATCAATCTCTCTTTTAGTCCCGGCGCAACATTACTCTATATTATTTTATGGCTTATAATTCCTGAAGCTGTTTCCACTTCAGACAAGCTTGAAATGAAGGGTGAAAAAATAGACCTGAACAGTATAAAAAATACGATTCAGAAAGATATGGAAGGCTTTGGCGAAAGGGCAAAAGATTTTGGTAAAGAGGTTGGCGAAAGAGCTTCTAAAATTGGAAGCGAAATTGGACAGCGTGGCAAGCAAATGGGTTCAGATGCAGGACATGCCGTGCGCAGATCCGGCAGAACCTTCGGCGATGTAATTGCACTGCTCTTCAAAATCTTTGCTTATTTTATATTGGCTGTTATTTTATTAGCCATTGTTGTTACTCTTTTTGGGTTAGGCATTGCAGCTACCGGGTTGCTTCCTTTTAAACCATATATTATAGATAATGGCTGGCAAAGCATTCTTCTCTGGGGCACCTATATCTTCTTTATCTGGATCCCGGTTATTGGAATTATTACATGGATCGTACGGAAAATAACGCGTATAAGATCAAACAGCAACGTGATGCGTTTTGGTTTTGCCGCCATGTGGATATTGGGATGGATTTGCTTTATAGGATTACTGGCATCTTTAAGAAACGACTTCTCTTATCATAATAACCCTGTTGAAAATAATATAACACTCTCAAATGCAAGCATAGATAAAATGGAGGTTAAATTCAATAATAGCGACAAATATTATTTCGACAATAATTTCTTTCATTTTGAACCATTTGCTTATGTTGATGAAGACACGGTTTCCATAAACAATATTCATGTGCGTATTTTAAAATCCGGTAATGATAGCTTTAAAGTAAAAGTTTTGAAATTGGCTTATGGCACAACAAAGCTTGTTGCTGAACAGCGCGCAGACAATATAAATTTCAACATCAGTCAAACAGATTCGGTTTTAAATTTTGACAGAGGCATTCCGGTAACAAAAACAGATAAATTTCGCAACCAGTCGGTTTATGTAACCATTTATGTTCCGGTAGGAAAAAGAATTTATATAGATGACAATATTGGTTGGGGAAATGATTTTCATATTGATTTAGGAAATGACGTTGATGACTGGAACTGGAGGAGAAATAATGAAGGATATGATTGGAGCAATAGTGTTGAATATATAATGACAAACGATGGGCTGAAACCTACGCATCCAACAGAGAATGATGATAATAACGATGATAATAATTCAGACGACCAGCCGGCATCTCCTGCTCCTCCTGAAAAACCCGGCAAAGCTGATTCTTCAAAATATCATTATCAGCCTCCTTCTAATAATTCTTCAACCGATACAATTAAGAAGGAAGCAAGCATCAATAATTCATCGAATATTAAATCAAGGGTAAACATTACAGATATCGCGTCTTCATTTTTTGAAAGGCTGTCTTTATAAAATAGGTTAAGGTTGGGACTAAGCAGAACCCTTGCTGATTTCAGCGGGGTTCTTTTATTTTTGATAGTCATATTATGTTTAACGGGTAAGCATAGAGTTATCCTGAAAGGATTTCAACGGCAGATTGAGAACGCTGACCACCAGGTATCATTGCTGATAGCTGTAAGTATAGCTTTGCACACAAACCTGCTTGAACCATTTGTAAATGTTTTGCCCGAAGAATTGCGCATTATCCAACGGGAAAAAGATTTAAATAACCAGATAGATGATCTGAAAAAACAAAAGGATGATACTATTAAAGAAAGAGATATTTATAAAAATATTTTGATGCAGGGCAAATCATAATTTTATTTGATTGAACAATCAAGTAATTTGTATTTTGCCATAATAACAAACTTGCTTTTATGGAAACAATTCCTGTGGTTGACCTTGCCGGTTTTTTAAGCAACGATACAGGTAAGAAAAATGCGTTTGTAAATGCATTGGGCAAAGCATACGAAACAGTTGGTTTTGTATCTGTAAAAAATCATGGAATTCCCGATGCGCTTATTCATGGCCTGTACAGTGAAGTACAACGGTTTTTTTCACTTCCGCTTGAAAAGAAAGAGAAATATGAGGTTGCCGGGCTCGCCGGCCAGCGTGGTTACACAAGCTTTGGAAAAGAACATGCAAAAGGAAGTGATGCGCCGGATCTGAAAGAGTTTTTCCAGTTTGGACAAACAGTTGAAGAGAAGAAACAGGGTTATGAAGAGGAATATCCTGAAAATGTTGCTGTAAAAGAGATACCTCAATTTAAAGATACTTTATACAAAGTGTACAGGCATTTTGAAAAGTCCGGTGCAGCATTGTTAAGCGCTATTGCTCTGTATCTTGAATTGCCTGGGCATTATTTTGATGAATTCATTAAAAACGGTAACTCTATATTAAGATGTATACATTATCCGCCAATAACGCTGGAACCGGAGAGCGCAATACGGTCTGAACAGCACGAAGATATTAACCTGATTACACTGTTGGTGGGTGCTTCTGCAGATGGTCTTCAAATTCTTACCCGGCAAAACGAATGGGTTGGTGTTACTTCTTTACCTGAACAGATAGTGGTTAATGTAGGAGATATGTTACAAAGATTAACCAACAATAAATTGAAAAGTACAACGCACAGGGTAGTAAATCCCCCGAGGGAATTATGGCATACCAGCAGGTTTTCCATGCCTTTCTTTTTACATCCGCGCAGTGAAATGAGCCTTGCCTGTCTTTCGCAATGCATAAACGCGGATCATCCAAAAATGTACGCAGATATTACTGCAGGTGAATATCTCGATGAACGTTTAAAAGAAATAGGATTAAAAAAATAATCATTTAGAAAAACCAGCATTGAACATCCGCCGACATATTCCGTTTCTAAAAGCTGTTTTTCTGCATAGCATTGGTGCGTTTGGTGGCCCTCAGGGGCATTTTGGAATGATGATAAAAAACTTTGTACACCGCCGCCACGATGTTACTGAACAGGAATTACTGGAATATAACGCCTTTTGCCAGATGTTGCCGGGGGCATCGTCTACGCAAACGCTTACGCTTATCGGTTACAACAGGGGTGGAATTCCATTAGCGATATTAACATTGCTTATCTGGATAACACCTGCGAGCATTTTAATGGGCGCTCTTTCTTTTCTTGTTGAGTATATTGGAGACAGGCAGGCGGTTGCTGGCATCTTTAATTTTATTCAGCCTATGTCTGTGGGATTTATTGCTTTCTCTGCATTCAAAATGGCTAAAGTTGCTGTTACCAATACAATTACAATAGTAATTACAATAGTAGCCGCAATTATTAGCTTCCTGCTTTTTAGAACGCCGTGGACTTTTCCCGCAATAATTGTAGCCGCAGGGATCGCTACCAATTTTAGCAGCAAACGTATTCCTCAAAAAGGTATTCCCCCCAAAAAAATAAAATGGGCCAACATACTTATTTTTTTTGCAATATTTGCTTTGGCGGGCTATGTGAGCGAAACTGCCAGAAAACAAAGCTGGCCAAACCGTGGGCCATATAATTTATTTGAAAACTTTTATCGTTTTGGAAGCCTGGTTTTTGGTGGTGGTGACGTGTTAATGCCAATGATGTACCAGCAATACGTGGTTCGTCCAACTACAGAGCGCATAGAAGAAAAAAATCCGGGAGCATTAAAGATTGACAAAAATGATTTCCTGACCGGATCAGGAATGGTGCGTGCTATACCCGGTCCTGTTTTTTCGATAGGAGCATATATGGGCGGTATTGCTTTTAAAGAATCAGGATATCAAAAACAGATACTTGGTTGTGTTATCGGATCGATCGCATTATTTCTTCCAAGTCTTTTATTGGTATTATTCTTTTTCCCGGTATGGCATAACCTGAAGAAATATGCAGTCATTTACAGGTCCCTTGAAGGTATCAATGCTTCTGTGGTTGGAATAATGGCCGGGTCAACTGTTTTTCTAATGAAAGACATTTCAGTTGATATAACCGTAGGATCGCTGTTGCCTTTCGCAAATATTATGGTAATAGTTGGTACTTTTTGTTTACTGGCTTTTACCAGGTTAAGACCGCAGTTCATTCCTCTCTTTTGTTTGTTGTTAGGTATTGCCGCAAGCTATTATCACATGTAAAAACTGTTTCTTTCCATTACCTCAATTACAGGCTGGGGAGTTATATAACGAATGCTTTTTTTTGCTTTTATCAGGCGCCTTATTTCAGTGGATGATATTTCAAGTAAGGGGGATTTAAGTATAGTAATATTATGAGGCAGTGGCTCTTCAGATACAGGATATCCCGGGCGCAGGTACACTATTATTTTTTTGCTCAGCAGCTGTTCAGAATTTTTCCATTGGGGCAAAGTTTGAAATGCATCAGAGCCAAGTATCAGGTAAAATTGGTTTGAAGGATAAATATTTTCAAGGTAGGTGAGGGTATCGATCGTATAGGAAGGAAGAGGTAAATTGATTTCAACATCGCTGGCTTTAAGGCGTGAATCTTTGGCAATTGCTTTTTCAACCATTTGAAAACGAAGTTCCGCAGATAACAGTTCAGATTTTTCTTTTAATGGATTTTGAGGAGAAACAATAAACCAGATATTCTCTAATGCGAATGTGTTCGAAACCGTGTTTGCAACAATCAGGTGACCTGTGTGTATGGGATTAAAAGAGCCAAAAAATAAACCAATATTCATAATACAATGATTGGCAACATTTTATACGGGTTCTACGGTTATATTATCTGCTTCGTTTAACCTTAAACTCAAGCTATAGCCCGCTATAGCTATAGAAATAGGATCACCCAGCGGAGCAAATTTTTCGATATAAACTATTTCACCTGGGATAAGACCCATTTCCATTAATTTTATTGAGATCTCGTCTTTGGAAAAATCAATAATTGTTGCCTGCTGCCCAACTACCAAATCAGATAACTTCATGTAACAAAAATATTTACAAAGCTATTAGTAACCATAGTATTTAACTTTACGAATTTTGAAAGAATGGATAAGGTTTTTATTTATAGTGCCGACAAACCGGTTAATCTTAAACACAAACAGGCAGTAAAGCAATTGATAATTTTTCTTTTTCAAACCGAACACTGTGATCTGGATAAGATTAGTTACATTTTTTGTTCCGATGATTACCTGCTCCGTATTAATAAGGAGTTTTTAAATCATTCCACTTTAACCGATGTTATTACTTTTCCTTTATCGGCAACCAACAAGCCTGTGCGTGGAGAAGTTTACCTAAGCGTAGATCGAATTATAGAAAATGCAAAATCTTTTCAGGTCACATACCAAAATGAATTATTAAGAGTTATGATTCATGGGGCGTTGCATTTATGTGGGTACGCCGATAAAACTAAGGCTGCCCAAACTCAAATGAGAGAAAGAGAAAATTATTATTTAAAGGAAATTAGTTTCACGTGAAGCATTTTTTTGTTTTGTCTCTTTTGTTTATAATTATTTCGGCTAAAAGCCAACAGGTGCTTACATTTAAAAATACAGAAACCTATAATCCATCAACGAGCGATCAGGTTGTATTAAGTTGGAACGAGAAACAGGCAGGGTACAACAAATTAACCTCTGATGAAAAAAATTTTTATTATTGGGTTAATTATAGCCGTTTAAAACCGAAAGTTTTTTACGACAGTGTTGTAGTTCAGGTTGCTCAGTCATTGCCTCAGCTAAAAGGAAAAAACTTTGCTTCTCTTAAAACAGATATGGAAGGCGCAAACAACCTGCCTTTGCTTTCCTTAAATGAAGCCTTAAGAAACATGGCTTTTTATCATGCAAAAGATATTACCGGTAATAATGCTTCACCTTCTCATAATTCTACCAATGGAGATACTTTTGAAGATAGATTTAAAAAAATTGGTCTGAAAAATTGTGGAGGAGAAAACATAAGCTTTGGATCAGGCGGCACGAATCCTCTCTTTATGCTTGTTTTGCTTTACCTGGATATTAGCGTAAATGATTTGGGTCATCGAAAAGCATTATTGAATCCATCGTATATTAATACAGGCATTGCTATCGAAAAATTTAATAATGGAAACTTATTTTTAGTGGAGGATTTTGCTTGCAGCCAGCAATAGTTCCACGTGAAATACCAATCTTATCTTTGCATAATGTTTCCTGAATACGATGTAATTGTAGTAGGCGCCGGTCATGCGGGGTGTGAAGCCGCTGCTGCAGCGGCAAATCTTGGTAGTAAAGTGCTGTTAATTACCATGAACATGCAAACTATAGCTCAAATGAGCTGTAATCCTGCTATGGGAGGTATAGCAAAAGGTCAGATAGTTCGGGAAATTGATGCTTTAGGCGGGTATAGTGGAATTGTTACTGACAAAAGCTTGCTTCAATTTAGAATGCTTAACAAAAGTAAGGGCCCTGCAATGTGGAGTCCCAGGGCGCAAAGCGATCGAATGCTTTTTGCGTGTACATGGCGCAATATGCTTGAGCAAACCACAAATATTGATCTTTACCAGGATTCGGTAAAAGGGCTACTTGTAAAAAATAACCTGGCAAAAGGAGTTATCACCGGGCTTGGTCATCATATTTCTTCCAAAGCCGTAGTTATAACCAGTGGAACTTTTCTCAATGGCATAATTCACATTGGAGAAAAGAATTTTGGCGGAGGGAGAATATCAGAAAAAAGCTCAACCGGAATTACAGAACAACTGATTGAGCTTGGTTTTGAAAGCAACCGTCTTAAAACAGGCACTCCTCCGCGTATTGATGGAAGAAGCCTGAATTACTCAGCAATGGAAATTCAATATGGTGATGATGAGATTACAGGGTTTTCCTATCTGGAGACAAGAAAAATTGATCCTTCCTTGCAATTACCTTGTTATATTACCTATACCAATACACAAGTTCATGAAACACTGAAAACAGGGTTTGATAAAAGCCCCATGTTTTCCGGGCGGATAGGAGGAATTGGTCCAAGGTATTGCCCAAGCATTGAAGACAAAATAAATCGATTTGCTGAGCGTGATCGCCACCAGATATTCGTTGAACCAGAAGGCTTTAATACAATAGAAGTTTATGTAAACGGATTTTCAACATCCTTGCCGGAAGAAGTTCAATATGAAGCGATTAGAAAAATGGAAGGATTCGAAAATGCAAAGATGTTCAGGCCTGGTTACGCAATAGAATATGATTATTTCCCACCTACTCAATTAAAGCATTCCCTTGAGACGAAATTAATCGATAACCTGTTCTTTGCGGGCCAGATAAACGGAACAACCGGTTACGAGGAAGCTGCTTGTCAGGGGCTGATGGCAGGGATCAATGCACATCAAAAAGTTATTGATAATCAGCCATTTATACTCAAAAGAGATGAAGCATATATAGGCGTTTTGATTGATGATCTCATCAGTAAAGGAACAGAAGAGCCCTACCGTATGTTTACCAGTCGCGCTGAATTCAGAACGCTGTTAAGACAAGACAATGCAGATCTGAGATTAACTGAAAAGAGTTTTCGGCTCGGATTGGGAAGTCAGGAAAGGATGGAAAAGGTTTTGGCTAAACAAAATAATGTAAAAGAAATAAAATCTGTTTTACAAAGCCTTTCATTGCAGCCTGATGAGGTAAATGATTATCTTCAGAAAATAAAATCTTCATCTATTGATGAAAAACAAAAAGCAATAAAGCTCGTGCTTCGCCCTGATGTGAAGCTGGAAAATATGATTGATCAAATCCCTGCGCTAAATGCTAAACTCAAACATTTTCCAAAAGATGCGCTTGAACAGGCAGAGATTCAAATTAAATATGAGCGGTATATTGAGAAAGAGCAGGAACTGGCAGAGCGCATGTCCACAATGGAAAATGCTTTGATCCCTGAAAGCTTTAATTATGATCGTATTGCTGCTTTAAGTGCGGAAGCCTTACAAAAGTTTAAAAAAATTAAACCAAGAACCCTTGGCCAGGCCAGCAGGATCTCCGGTGTAAATCCCAGTGATGTGCAGATACTCATGGTTTATATGGGAAGGTAATAGGTTTAACGTTTGAATTGCACAATAATCTTGCTGCAGTTTGTAATATTACATTTCAACATATTTATTTGAAACTCCCTGTCTTATTTTTTTGCTGTATTTGTTTGGCCACCATCTCTGCCCAAAGTCAGGTTACTTTATCAGGAACTGTTTCAGATTATTTCAGCAAAATGCCTTTAGATGCGGTAACTGTGGAAACCAGCTCAGGCCATTATGTTATAAGCGACTCTCTTGGCCGGTATTCAATTAATGTAGAAAAAAAAGATACTGTTTGGTTCAGTTATCTTAATAAAAAAACCATGAAATATCCTGTGGATACAATATCCCATCCTCAAAGTTTTGATATTGCTTTATACATTGATGCACGATGGTTGCCGGAAGTAAGAGTACAAACAAGGGATTATAAATTAGATTCAATAGAGAACCGGCAGACATACGCAAACGTATTCAACTTTAGAAAGCCGGGTTTACGGTTTTCCCAAAGTACACCTACCGCTAATAATTATGTACCGGGCAGTGTAACAGCGGGATTAGACCTGGATGAAATAATAAACTCTTTCCGGTTTAAGCGAAACCGCGAAATGCTTGCTTTTCAGCAAAGGCTTTTGCAGGATGAACAGGATAAGTATATTGATCATCGCTATTCAAAACTCCTTGTTAAAAAACTCACTAACCTTGATGGAAAAGAGTTGGATGATTTTATGAATTTCTATCGTCCGACTTATGAAGAAACGCTGGCAATGAATGACCTTGAATTAGGTTATTATGTTGAGCAATGCTATAAAAATTACGCATATTTAAAAGAACATAAAACCAGTAATTAATTCGATAATTGAACTATTCGCTATCCGGCACCACAGGATTATCACGTTCATCGGCCTCAGCTTTTAATTTGGCCAGCTTCTCTTTTCCATAAGAAGCTTTTGTTATAACTACAAACAAAACAGGCACTACAAAAATTGCAAGTGAGGTTGCAGCAAGCATACCCCCTAATACAGTCCATCCGATCGTATTTCTTGCAATAGAGCTCGCACCTGAAGCAAGTGCCAGTGGTAAAACACCCAGCAGGAATGCAATGGATGTCATTAAGATCGGGCGTAGGCGCAGGCTCACCGCCTGTAATGTTGATTCAACAATTGGCATTCCTCTGTCAACTCTTTCTTTTGCATATTCTACGATAAGAATTGCATTTTTTGCTGATAATCCTATTAAGGTGATTAAACCTATTTGTGCGTATACATTATTTGTTAAGCGTGGAATTAATGTAAGCGTAAGTATAGCGCCAAACACACCAATCGGTACTGCAAGCAATACAGAAAATGGTACAGCCCAACTTTCATACAATGCAGCGAGGAAGAGGAATACAAACACAATTGATAAAGCAAATATGTAAACAGCGCTTGAACCCGACTTAATTTCCTGTAAACTTAAACCGGAAAATTCATATCCATAGCCTTCCGGTAATTTATCTCCCACACGTATCAATGCATCCAGAGCCTGGCCACTGCTATAACCTTGTTTTGCACTGCCATCAACTTCTGCACTTCGGTAAATATTAAAATGTGAAATAAGCGGCGCTGTTTCAGTAACATTATAACTTACCACAGTGCTTAATGGAATCATATTGCCCGCAGAATTTTTTACATAATAATTTCCTATTTGAGAAATATCACTTCTGAAATTAGTATCGGCCTGTGCAACTACGTAAAAGTTTCTTCCATAAACCGTTAACTGGTTTATGTAGGTACTGCCCATATACATTTGCATGGTATTGTATACATCCGATAAATTAAGACCCAGTTTTTTTGCTTTATCCCGGTCAACGTTTACCTGGTATGCAGGGGTGTTTGCGGTAAAGAAAGTAAATGCTCCCTGCGGACTGTTATCAATTTCAGGTTGCTTTTTCAGGTCAGCAACAAAATTGTTTACAACTTTTGAAAAGTCTTTGATGCTGTCATTAGATTGCTTTTGTTCGATCTGGATACTAAATCCGCCGGCATTGCCCAATCCCGGAATGGCGGGTGGTTTTACTACAACAATTCTTGCCTGTTTAATTGATGCAAACCGTTTGTTTAATTCAGCAACTATTCCATCAATTTTTTCTGATTCTTTTGTGCGTTCATCCCACGGTTTCAACTGCATAAACATACTTCCGCTGCTGGACTTTATACCTCCGGTTAAAAAGTTTAAACCTCCTAATGCAGCAACATGCATAACACCAGGAACTGTTTGCGCCAGCTTCATCATACTGTCAATAACAGTTAAGCTTCGTGTTGTGGAACCTGATTCAGGAATTTCAAAGGTCATTATTAATCGGCCATCATCCTCTGTAGGAATAAAGCCGGTTGGCTTATGTGAAAACAATAATCCATCTGCAACAAAAATGCATACCAGTAATATTATAACCAGCGGAGCTTTTTTAATCCATGCTTTTACACCTGAGGTATAGCTGTTAGTAAGTTTTCCAAACCCAACATCAAACTTGTAAAAGAATTTATTTAACCCTTTTGATTTTTTATCCCGGTGCTGTGGCTTTAATAATATAGAACATAATGCCGGAGTAAGCGAAAGCGCAATAAAGGCGGAAAGTAAAACAGAAATAGCAATTGTAATAGCAAACTGCTGGTACAATTTTCCAACAATGCCGGGCACAAAACCTACCGGCACAAACACGGCAGCAAGAATTAAAGCGATTGCTATAACAGGCGCAGTAATATCTTTCAAGGCTTTTGCCGTTGCTTCTTTTGCAGAAAGCCCTTCCGTATCTATATAATGCTGAACCGCTTCCACCACTACAATAGCATCATCCACCACAATACCAATTGCCAGTACAAAACCAAACATGGTAAGTGTATTGATGGTAAACCCAAGCGGTATAAAAAATATAAATGTACCTACTATTGCTACGGGAATGGCAAGCACCGGAATTAAAGTGGAACGCCAGTTTTGAAGGAAAAGAAATACAACTATTGTTACAAGCAATAATGCAATTAACAATGTATGTACAACATCGCTGATTGAAACTTTTACAACTGTTACAGATTCAAAAGGAACAATGTAGCTAACATCGGCAGGAAAATATTTTTTCATATTATCCATTGCTTTGTACACACCATCTGCAGTTTCCAGGGCATTGCTGTTGGGTGCCTGGTACACCAATAAATAAGAGGCGCGTTTTCCATCAACAAAAGAATTGGCAGTATAACTTACTTTACCTAATTGTACACGTGCTACATCTTTTAAATAAACAATCGAATTATTCTGAGGATTAGAACGCACAACAATATTTTCAAAATCTTTTTCTGATGCAAGGCGGCTGTTTGTAAAAACAGTGAATTCAAAAGGCGTGCTTGAGCTTTGAGGAGGTGCGCCAACAGAGCCTGCAGCCACCTGTAAGTTTTGTTCATTGATTGCATTTTGAACATCAGCATAGGTTAACCCAAGTTGAGCAAGTTTATCAGGTTCGAGCCAGATACGCATGCTGAAGTTATCAGCGCGGCTGAATACATCGCCAACACCCGGAACACGTAATAACTGGTCGCGTACATAAATGTTTGCGTAGTTATCCATAAAGGGAACGCTATGTGAGCCATTGGGTGAGTAAATAGCCACTAACATTAAAATACTCGGGTTGCGCTTTAACGTTGTTACACCTAATTTCTGAACCTGGCTTGGCAACGTTGGCGTTGCAATGCCTACGCGGTTTTGAATGTCTAATGCAACAATATCAGGATCCGCATTAATATTAAGAGTAGCAGTAATACTTGACTGGCCATTATTGGCACTATTGCTTTGCATATACTCAATACCCGGTACACCATTTACCTGCGTTTCAATTGGAGTAGTGGTAGTTTGTTCAACAGTTTGAGCATCTGCACCTGTGAAATTAGCGGTAATAGATACAGTTGGCGGTGTAATATTGGGATACTGGCTGACTGGCATATTTAGAATTGCCAATGTTCCAACCATTAATATTACAATTGAAATTACAATAGCTGTAACCGGTCGCTTTAGAAATACATTTGATGAAGTCTCGCTCATAAATTTTTTTTTAGCTTAACCTCGGTTAAGATTAAGCTTTTCATCTCTTATTTCAATACAATAGCCTGATCATGATTATTATTTCGCCTGGGAAGGCTGTTGCGGGGCTTTTGATTTACCTGTATTCACAGCAGTGCTGTCTCTTAATTTTTGTACACCATCCGTAACAATAACGTCCCCTGCCTTTAAGCCGTCTTTAATTATAACCATTCCATTTATCTGGTTGCCTAACGTAACTTTCTTTTGTAAGGCAATCGTATCCTGAACCTGGTAAACAAAAAATTCTCCCAACTGCTCTACAATACATTTATAAGGAATGAAAATTGTGTTGGGTGCGCTTTTATTTTCAACACGAACAGTTGCAGTTGCACCTACTTTCAGCATTTTTTCAGGATTGGGAAAAACTATTCTTGCCCTTATTGTTCCCGTAGTTGGATCAACTGCGCGGTCAAGTAAACTTATATAACCCGGATGTGCATACATGCTTCCATCGGGCAGCGTAACTGTAAATGTTGAATCTTTTTTTGAGGCGCCACTGTTAACAAGATTAGTAAACTTAGGGATCAGTGCCTGGTCCAGTGCAATATCTGCGGCAATAGGATCATCTGTTGAAACGGTATTTAACAACGTTTGCGGATAAACGGATGTTCCAACTTTTACCTGCGAAATCCCGATGGTACCATCTATCGGCGAATAAATGGTTGTATATTTTAAATTGGCTGCAACAGCCTGCACATTTGCTTCTGCTGCTGCTACCTGTTGTTTGGCAGCATCAAGGTCTGCCAGTGCATTATCTACTGTTTGTGTTGCAATAGCGTCATTCTTCTGCAACTCAAGATAGCGGTCGGCATTTTTTTGCGCTTTTACAAGATTTGCTTTTGCCACATCAACATCTGCTGTAGCCTGCCCGTATGTTCCGGCATATTGCTGCGCATCTATCGAATATAATTTTTCTCCTTTATGTACACGATCGCCATCATTAAAATATACACCTGTAATATTTCCTGATACCTGCGGTTTTATATCAACCTGTGTTAATGCGGTTACCGTTGCAGGATAATTGTCATAATAAACAGTAGCGCCTTCCTGTACTGTATCAGTATTAACACTTACTTTAGGCGGACGTGTTTGTTGCTGGCTGCTGCTTTTATCACCGCAGGAAACTGCTGTTGTAATTAGTGCGATAAATAAAACAATTGGTATAAACGTTCTCATTGTTTAATAAGTTAAAGTGCCTGCTGCTTTTTCAACATCAAGCTTGCTGATCAAAACCTGAAACAAAGCATTTAAATAATTCACCTGGGTAGAGCGCAGATCGCTTTCTGCAACTATTACTTCAAGGTAAGTTTTAACGCCCGACTTATATTGTAAATAAATAGTATTGTACACATCATTAGCCAGGTCAAGATTATCATGCTGCACATAATAATCATTCAACGCTGTTTTATAATCCTCCAATACCTGCGTATAACCTGTTTGAATAGAATCGCGCAGCGAATTAAAATCATACTGTAACCTGTCTAACTGGAGATTGGCGGCTTTTATCTCCGATGTACGCTTTCCACCCTGGAATATGGGAAAGCCTAATGATAAACCTACATAAGATGATGGATAACTTTTATTATACAGTTTTCCAAAATCATTATTGGCATATGTAAGATTATAGTTTCCATACGCAGATAAGGTTGGGATAAAACTCCATTTGTAATATTTAAGATTTTCCTGCAACAGGCTTTGCTGTGTTTGCAGGATTTTATATTCAATCCGATCGGTATAATTTACCTGTTGAAGTGTATCAAGATAAATTTCGCTTACCAGGCTTGAGCTGTCATAAGCAAGTTCAAACGAAGAATCCTGCGGATAACCCATAAACAATTTCAGTACAGAAAATTGTGCAGTAAGATCATGCTGGTATTGTTTTTTTTCTGCCACGGAATTATTCAATGAAATCTGCGCGCGCTTATAATCTGTTTTATCAACAATACCTGCTTTGTACTGATTGTATGCATCCTGAACGCTTCTTGTTAAACGCGCAATATCCTGGTCAACCAGCTTTATCTGTGAGCGCGAAAGCAACACACTGTAAAAAGCTTTGCTCACATTAACTGCCGTGCTTATTTTATTACTTTCTGTAAACTGCTTAGCCTGCGTTCTTACTTTTTTTGCAGTTTGGCTTGCCAGCAAAACATCAGGATTAAAAATATTTTGTGTAGCAGAAAAATATGCAGTTGAATAATTTTCAGTGGCAAGCGGCGTGGCCGTTCCACCTGTAAACCGCTGAACCTCGAAATAATGTTGCAGTGTATAATCAAGATTTATCTGCGGATACCAATCTGCCAGTCTTGATTTTATTTCAGCATTTACAATTTCTTCATCCAATAAAGATTTACTTACATCAGGCTGGTGCAACAGTGCGTAGCTTACACATTGTTCAAGCGTTGCAACTGGTGGAAGCGAATCCTGCTTTTGCTGCGCTTTCGCTGTGATGGTAAAAAAAATAAAACTAATAATAATTAACCGGTGCTTGCTCATAAAATCCTTGGCTTCTAAAGGCTTCATTCAATGCTCTAAGTATGCGCACGGGAAGAAGCAATGAGGCGCAAAAATAATAAATGAAATTAAACAAGTGTTTAATTTATTGAGAGTGACGCCGTTAAATGAGAGGAACTGCAAAATAACGTTGATAAAACCGTAAACTTAGTTGACCAATTTTCAAAAGTTGTATTTTTATTTTTTTAACGATTGATAATGGAGATAAAACGTTTGTTCGATTGCATAGACCACCAGTTAACACAGTTTCCTAAACCTGATATGCTGAATGCAAAAGAGAAAGGAGAATGGAAAAGTTACAGTACCGCAGAAGTTAAGAACATTGTTGATGACCTTAGCGCAGGATTACTTGAATTAGGCATAAGCGCAAATGATGGAAGCGATGAAGGCACAGATAAAATAGGCATCATAAGCAATAACCGCCCTGAATGGATATTTACAGATCTCGCCGTTCAGCAAACAGGCGCTGTGCTGGTTCCGCTTTATCCAACTACAGGAATAAATGAAATACAGTTCATTTTAAATGATGCGCGTATTCAATACATGTTTGTTAGCAATAAAGAATTGTTTGATAAGATCAGCAGCATTCAGTCAAACATTCCCTCACTAAAAAAAATATTTTGTTTTGATGATATTGAAGGCGTTGATAAATGGGATGCCATTTCATCACTTGCAACAGAAGCATCAAAAGCAAAACTCACTGAGAAAAAAAAATCTATCTCGCCCGATAATCTTGCAACCATTATTTATACATCAGGAACAACCGGCACTCCAAAAGGAGTAATGTTAACGCATACCAATATTTACAGTTGCGTAATGTATAGTAAGGTCAGTTTTCCTTTTGTTGATGCACCGCAATACAAAGTGCTCAGCTTTTTACCGCTCAATCACATTTTTGAAAAAGCTGTTACATACATTTATTTATTCAGCGGTATCGGAATTTATTATGCTGAAAGCCTTGATACCATCGGCGCTAACTTAAAAGAAATAAAACCGGATGGCTTTACCACTGTACCCCGTTTATTGGAAAAAGTCTTCGAACGCATCATGACCACAGGCAGCCAGCTTACAGGCATCAAAAAGAATTTATTTTTCTGGAGCGTAAGGCTTGCTGAAAAATATGCAACGCCCGGAGCCAATTCATCATTATATAAAATGCAGCTTTCCATTGCCAACAAACTCGTGCTGAGTAAATGGAGGGAAGCGCTTGGCGGCAATATCAAATTCATTATTACAGGTGGCGCTGCCTGCCAGGTAAAACTGCTGCGTATTTTTAATGCTGCAAAAATTCCGGTGTATGAAGGCTATGGACCTACAGAAAACAGTCCTGTAATTGCCGTAAACAGGTTTACGCCGGGCGGATCGATGATAGGAACGGTTGGCCCGGTAGTAGATGGCATTGAAGCAAAGCTCGAAGAAGACGGAGAGATTTGTGTAAAGGGCGCAACCGTGATGAAAGGGTATTACAAACGGCCTGACCTTACCGCTGAAACCATTACAGATGGCTGGTTGCATACAGGTGATATCGGCGAATTTGTTGATGGCAAATTTTTAAAGATCACCGACAGGAAAAAAGAGATATTTAAAACCAGTGGTGGCAAATATGTGGCGCCGCAGGCTTTGGAAAATGTGTTTAAAGGCAGCCCTTTTATTGAGCAGATAATGGTAGTGGGTGAAGGAAAAAAATTTGTAAGCGCACTCATCGTTCCTTCTTTCACTTACATGAAAACATGGATGCAGCTGCATAATGTTTCATTTACAACCAATGAAGATGCGGTTAAGAATGCTGAAGTAATAAAAAAATATACAGCAGTGGTGGAAGAGATAAACCAGCAGTTCAATCATGTTGAACAAATAAAAAAGTTTGAATTATTGCCTGCGGAATGGAGCCTTGATACCGGCGAAATGACGCCTAAAATGAGCCTGAAACGAAAGGTAGTGCTCGAAAAATTTAAAGATGTGATAGAGCGCATTTATAATGTTTAACGCGTTGTGCTGAATAACAAAGTAAACATTGAAAATGTTTGCTATTTGGTAGCTACTTACGCCTTCTGTAGAATTCCAGACCTAATTGGCACAAAGGAAAAAATAGGAATGACTGACAATAAGAATGATCATTAAATTGAATAAGAGCATCGTAAACAAAACATCCTACGGAGTGTCATTTCGACGATAGGAGAAATCTCTCGAAACTGAACCGGCTAAATTCCTGAGGCTTCTCCTAACTTCGAAGTTGACGGATACTAAAAATGATCATCAAATCGAAGAACATCATTGTAAACGAGAGTGAGACATCTCCGGAAATTAAAGACGATTATGACTTGCGCAGAATTTTTATATATACCTGATGACAAAAGGCGAAGTGTTTATATATAATGACCAATCTCATCGATAGTCATAAAAGTTTATTATCGGTATTGTCCCCCGAACGGATGCGTTGTAACAAATTTAAAGAGGTGATTGATAACATCTATAATATATAAAAAGAGACTGTTGGTTTTAAAACGGCCTCTTGTCTTTTAAAAGCAATCATCGCATCAATTACCTACGGTAAAACTCATCGTCGGGCATCGTCTCCTGAAATGGGCCCTGCGTTATAAATTATGCAGCAAACATGATCCATATAACCTGCGGGTATGCATCTATCATTTTTTATAGACCGATAGTAAAAAATGCCTTTCAATTGCTACCTTGGTTTAGCACCCCTGTGAGACTATATCAGAAAAACTCCGCCACCAGATTGCTTAATATTTTTTGTATCGCTATGGGCATAAAAATGCCTGCCGGCATGCTATTCATAACTTTAAGCTCTTCCTTAAAACTACTCTCATTATCTAAAAATTTAAGAAGGGTTCCGGTTGCATTTTTTTTAAAAAGCAATGAAAACAGTTTATCGCCCTCCATTCTCTTTTGGGTTAACACTTTAAGCAAAATACTGTCATACAAACGATAACGCTTTGAAGCAAAACCTTGTGTTATTACAGGATCATTATCCTGCATTAATGCATCAATGATTTTTGCAGAATGTTTTTGTATGAACTGGAAGGTATAGCCAGTGCTGCCTTTTGTTTGCCCGCCTGCGGTTCCTATGTTTATCAGCCCGTTCGCTCCTTTTGAGAATTTATGATCCGTCATCGGAATAAGGCCATATTCTTCATGCTGCACTGAGAATTTATCTACGTTAAGCACTTCATGAATGTACCTGGCAAGTTCTGCATCATATTCGTTGGGCTTTAAAACATTTTCCGAAAATAAAGTGTACTCCACAAGCGCTTTATTCGACGCCACAGGCAAAACATAAATAAAAGCGGTTCCTTTATTTTGAGCGATCCTGAAATCCATAAAGGTGGCAATGCGTTCATTAAAATAATCTTTACCGGTTTCTATCAGCCATCCTTTAAAATGCTGCAATAAAAGATGCACATTTTTTTGCTGGATTACCTGCTGCTTCCAATCATTAAAAAAAATACTGTTGAAAATATATGATGCAGAAAACTGATCTGTGGTGGTGTTCACTAACGCAAGGCCCTGCTGATGTAAAACCGATAGAACTTCATCATACACAATAGTAACATTCGGAGATCTTTTTGCTTCAGTCAGCACAGTTTCATACAGATCAATGCCACGGATCATTTTATATTCATATGGTTCAAGATCATAACGGGCAGAAAATTCATTCGAGTAAAAATCTATTTGTTTCCAACGGCAATAAACTATGTCTTCAAATACGCCCGGCTGCTTCTCCCAAAAACACCAGGTTCTGTCATTATTAATTTTTTGCTGCTTATCGATCAGCAAAATTTTCCTGCCGGAAAAAAAAGGTTGCCGCAGCATTCTGTACAGCAGGCTTAATCCCGCACAACCTGCGCCTGTAATTATATAATCATATTGCTGTGGCATAAAGCAGAACAAAAATCATCAACTACTTTTTTTCAGACCGGGTAACTGTATCATCATAAGCAATCAACTGAATTAACCGGCTGTTGTAATAATACATTCTCCCGTTTGATGCGAGGTATTTTTTTTGAGTTGTTTTATCCATCAAAAATTTATCAGTAAAAGCTCTTATTTCATCATGTGTTTTTGAAGGAATATTGTCCGTTGGCTTTAATGAATGAACATAGCTGTTGATGTTCTGAATATAAGCGGTAAGGCAAAGATCAGAGCCTCCGAAAATATCTGCATCTATAATCCGGTTACCTGTTATTGCAATAAAACCGGCATAACTGCTGTCGCTGTCTTTCATTTTATTAATGAAGAAATGCAGGTATGATGAGTCGAAAAAAGTACTGTCATTATACGCTTTCAGGTAAGCCGAGGTTGGATTTTTTTTATTCGTTTCATCTAACGCTTCGTCTACCTGCTTCCATACTTTGTTTTGTCTTTTTGATACATCGATCTGTTTTCTTACTCCTGCATCTGCGGTACCGGCATGCCTGAATGATTTTGCTTTATCGTCCCATCTTCCTTTTTCAACACAAAATACCGGTAAATAATTCTTGTTTTTGCCCTTTGGTATTATAACCGTTTCTCCAACGGCACGATCCTGTTTGCCACCCTCAACCATTTCACCACTCATCAGCATTATATTACTGTTTGAACGGTTTTTTATCAAAAGTGTTGACACATCCGATCCGCCTGCGGAAGTATTTTCCTTAACGGTGATCTTATGTTTGTTCATGGCTTCGCTAAAACTTATTATATTACCATTAAACATTGTGGTGTTCGCGTTACCGCCGCCACTGCCAGCACCTTTAAATCTTACCGGGATAAGCTGAAGTTTTTTAAAAGTCCAGGGACTGTCATATTGCACACTCAGTTCGTTATAAGTTAACTGTGCATTTGCTTTATTATGAAATAAAAAAACCAAGAGTAAAAAAAATAAATAATGTGTATGAAGTTTGGTTTTGCGCATCATGTAATGATATAACGTAATATCTTCAGTAATGTTATAAGTAAAATTAACTGTTGTTATTAACAATAAAAAAGCCCCGCATGTGCGAGGCTATAGAACTATGAGACGACAAAATTTATCTTGTTCCACCCATTTGCGATGCATCCTGCAAGCCCTGGCCCTGGTTTTTGCTCTGGCGTTTAAACAATGACACATCCATTTTTCCAAACCGGTAAGAGAAATTAACGCGCACCAGCTGCGGGTTATTCAACCTGTAATAATCCTGGTAGAAATTTTCGCTAAAGGATACCTGTTCGCTGGCGCCGGTTCTGAAAATATCATTCATGCTAAGCGTAAGCGCACCCGCCTGGTTTTTAAAGAAGGTTTTCTTTATAGCTATATCTGCAGTCCAATAAGGTAAAATATAACCTTGTGATGCGGACTGGGCAGATTGAGGAGGACCAAATTGCTGGCCGCCTGTGTTAACCGGCAAATTTGTTTTACTCTGGTAATTAGCCGAAAGCTGTATAGTAAAATTATGCGGCAGTTTAATATTGTTATTCCATTTCGCAAACCAGCTTAAAAGAGCGTCCTGCTGAAAAGTGGTTAAGTTTTCTGTATTGATCTTTGATTTATACAGGTTAACGTTCAGGTTAAAATCCCACCATTTTGTAACATAATCTACCGATGTTAATTCCGCACCGTACGAATATGCAGAGTTTGCGTTTTCATACGTATTGATAGATTCAATTCGATCAAGTACGGAATTGTATTCAAGCTGCTGGAAGCTCGTGATAAGATTTGTTGTGTGTTTATAATATAATGATGCAAGGAATGAATTATTCTTACCATAAGTTTTGCTGTAAGAAGCTTCAAATGAATTGGTAAATTCCGGAACGAGATCTGGATTACCACGAGTGATATGTAAACTATCGCTGCGATCTGTATAAGGAATTAGCTGGAAGAAATTAGGCCTGTTAATACGGCGTGAAAAATTAGCCTGGATCTCCTGCCTGTTCTTTAGCTTATAACTCAAGAATACTGAAGGAAACAAGCTGATAGGATAGTTATGAGTAAAGTTTCCGGTATCGTTGAGCACACCTGTGTAGTTGCTGCTTTCTGCACGCAAACCTGCTTCATAACCAAAATCTTTAATAGAACTTGTAATAGTTGCATAAGCGGCATAAACATTATTATCATTATGATAAGCTATTTCTGTGCCCGGCACCTTGCTTATTTCCGAACCATAAATATTATAAGTTTGGTTATCGTTTTCAACTTTATTTATCTGCGCTCTTAAACCTGCTTCAAGCTTTGTTTTTTTACTAAGCGGATTAGTATAATCGGTTTGAATAGTAAGAAATTGGTTGGTGCCGTCAGATATTTGTTGTTGTGTACTTGTTCCTATAAAATTGCCATTGGCATCATAATTACTGTTCAAATACATCTGGTCGCCGCTATTCTTGCCCGAGAAAAAGTTTCCGTCAGCAGTAAGTTGTTCACCGTCCTTAGCAAAATTGTGCACCATTCCGGCCTGAACACCTGTTGCGTTAAAAGTTCTGCTGCCGTTTGAAATACGGCTGCCGGCATAATGTAAAGTGCCGTCATTTAAAATACTGTCTGTTGTAATGTCGCTCTCGCTGGTCGGCTTAAACTCACCGTGCACTCTTATGGCTGCCAGTGAAAGCGTTGTTCTGTTCGTTACAAAATAATCAAGACCTAACCTGCCAAACATAAACGCGCCGTTATTCTTACTTTCTGTATTCTGAAAAGTATGTACATCTTTAATGTTCAACGTATCATAATGATATAATTGATCGGTTGTCCCTTTCGTAAGGTTTTTGCGATCATTTACCATTACTGCAGCGGTAAGATTAACCTTACCCTGCCGCACTGCGAAATTCCCACCAAAATTATAGCCGCCTCTGCTGTCAACGCCGGTCATCAGGTTTCCGTTATAGCCTGTTTTTTTATTCTTCTTTAGAATGATATTAAGAATACCTGCATTACCACCGCTTGCGTCATATTTTGCAGAGGGATTAGTAATTACCTCAACGCTTTGAATAGCATCCGCGGGAATTTGATCGAGTGAGAGTGTAGTTGGCCTTCCGTCGATGTAAATCTGCGGAGTAGCATTACGCAGTTTTACATTACCGTCAATATCTATCTGTACAGAAGGTACATTCTTCATTACATCAATGGCAGTTCCGCCACTGCTCATAATATTCTTATCTACATTAAAAGTTTTTTTATCAATATCCATCTTCAATGAAGATGTAGTTGTTGTAACGGTTACGGTTTGCAACTGGTTGGCATCGGCAGCTAATTTTATATTACCGAGATCTTTATCAAGAGCACCCATCATGCTGCTGAAATTTTGCGTTTGCTTCGAAGGATCTGATGAAGGCGCCACTGAAGTGGTGGTGGGCGGCTTCATTTGAAAACTTATTTTTTCTTCATAAGGTTTATAACCAATTGCAGAAATTTTCATTGTAAGTCCGAATAAAGGCAGATCACTGAAATCAAAATCGCCATTAGCTTCCGTAGTAGCGCCTTTAAACAATATTTGTTTTGTTTTCTTACTAATGGAATCATACTTGTTTTGCACTAAAACAATAGTAGCCTGACCAACGGGTTTGTCTGCGCTATCTACAACTTTTCCATAAATGTGACCGATAGCCGGCATTTGCTTTCCTCCTTTATTTGCGCCGCCACCCTGCGGATACTGGGCAAATAAATGGACTGAGATGATGACCACTACAAATGCAAGTAATATTTTCTTCATATCTTTTATTATCAGGGCACAAAATTAACAGGCGGAATTGCGGGGAGTATTGCAAAATGAGACAAGCGGATAAAAATAAGCGACAAACAGTAATTCAGCCTGATGCAGACCAATCAAAATGGGGTTAATACTTACCGGTAAGGGCCAAAATGGCATCTTTATAATTATCGCCAACAGGTATTTCAACATTGTTGATAAAAACGCTGTTTTTTCTTACAGAGGTTATATAATCCTTGGATATAATAAAAGATTTCTGAACACGTAGAAACATTGAAGGCGGCAGTTGCTCTTCCATCGCTTTCATGGTAAGGCGGGCAACCAATGGTTTGGATGAACTTTTTAAATGAATTTTTAAATAATCTTTTAATCCCTCAACCCACATAATATCAGCAAAAACTACTTTTACAAGACTATAATCTGCATTAATAAAAAAATAAGGCTGAGGTTCTTCAGTGCCTTTTCTGTTTTTTAGCTGGTATAATTCCCATGCTTTATTGCAGGCTTTAATGAAACGATCCAGTGATACCGGTTTTACCAGGTAATCAACTACATCCAGTTCATAACCTTCCAGCGCGTATTTTTCATAGGCTGTAATAAGGATGAACATCGGCTTTACAGCAATGGATTTTATAAACTGGAGACCGGTTAAACCAGGCATTTGAATATCAACAAAAATGAGATCGATTGTTTCGTTCTGTAAAATCTTCATAGCTTCCAGGGGGTTGCTGCATGAAGCCACCAGGCTAAGAAAAGGCACTTTACTTATATTGTCTTCGAGTAATTCCAGTGCAAGTGGCTCATCGTCTATTGCAATACATTTTAGCATTAGTGTAAATTTATTTGAAGCGAAACTGTAAACCACCCATCTTT
>JABDAV010000003.1 GCA_013289015.1 Bacteroidota bacterium
TGTAAGTTTCATGTTTTTAAATTATCTAAATTGCTTTAATAAATATATGTTATGAGAAAATTTATGTACCTGCAATGCGTAATGATGTTTACAGCCTTTTATGTTTCAGCCCAAAATCAACCTTCTCCTGATTTTTATTGGAACCTGGTTAAAAAAAATGCACAGTCAATTGGCATTACTTCTGATGATTTAAAGAACTGGCGTGTCTCAGATGTTCATTATGATGATCATGCAAAAGCAGTGTTCGTTTACCTGCAACAAACTTATAAAGGAATTGATGTTGAAAATATAGTAACCGCAATTAGTTTTAAGGAAGACAGATTAGTAACGCATCAAATATCATCTTTAAAAAAATTCAGTGTTGAAAAGGATAATGCAACTCCATCTGTTGATGCGCCATCAGCTTTAGCAAAAGCAGCAACGGCACTTAATCTCCATCCGGCTGCAGTAGCTATTTCATTGAAGAATACAGTTGAAAGTCATACCCAGGAATTCGGAACACTTGGTATTTCATACAATAACATTCCTGTAAAATTATTATGGGCAATTACAAATGATGAACAACCAGCTTTAAAACTTGCCTGGGAGGTTTTGATTTCCTCAAGTGTTAATAATGCTTTGTGGAGAGTTTTGGTTGATGCACAAAATGGCAGCATTATCGGTAAAGCAAATCTTACTGTGTATGAAAAGTCTCCCGGCAATATCAAAAAGCCACATAGAATTTTTGTGTATGAAGATGAGCCACAGCAAAACTTATCTGCGAATTCGGTGACCGGTATAAAAGATATTAATTCATCGAAATATAATGTGATTCCTTATCCTTACGAAAGCGTTTTATATAAATCTCCTTCCCTTGAAACAGATCCCTGGACAAGAAACCAAAATCAAAATGCAAATACTTTAAAATGGAATAATGACAGTACTTCTGATTATACTATTCTTCGCGGTAATAATATTTATGTTCAGGATGATCATGATAATAAAAATTCAACACTTGGCTATTCACCAAAATCAACCACCGGCTCGCCTAACTTAAACTTCAATTTTACACCTGATTTTTTTGTTGAACCAACTGATACAGTGAACATGAACTTCAACTTTACCAATCTTTTTTATTGGTCTAATTTGATGCATGATTTAAGTTATCAATATGGATTTAATGAAGCATCAGGAAATTTTCAGCAAGCCAATTTAAAACGCGGTGGTAAAGGCGGTGATTATGTAATTGAAGATGCACAGGATGCCGGTGGTCTTAATAATGCAAATTTTGCGACCCCTGTTGATGGTTCCAAACCACGCATGCAGATGTATTTGTTCGATCCATCATTTTTTAAACATTGTTATGTAAATGCGCCATCAAGTTTTTCCGGCGATCTATATGCACTTAAAGATGCTGTAAGTACAAAAAATAGTTTCATAAATATTGGCCCTGTAACAGCCAATGTGGTTTACTTTAACGACCAGCAAAACGGAAGCACACATACAGCTTGTAATAGTGCTGCTAATGCTTCAAGTTTAACAAATAAAATTGCGTATATAGATCGCGGTACCTGTGCTTTCACCACTAAATTTTTAAATGCCCAGGCAGCAGGTGCAGCAGGAATTATTGTTGCGAATTACGCCGGTAATGATACGCTTATTACAATGGGCGGTTCAGATAATACTATCAAAATTCCCGGCGTATTTATTTCAGGAGACGATGGAACTACAATAAAAAGCTTTTTGAATTCAGCAGTTACTGTAAACACGACTTTATATGGACCGCAGATTGATGGCGAGATTGATAATACTATTCCAACACATGAATATACGCATGGTATTTCAAATCGTTTGGTTGGTGGCCCGCAAAATGTTAGTTGCCTGCAAAACAAAGAACAAATGGGTGAAGGCTGGAGTGATTGGTATGCTTTGATGATCACACAAAACTGGCCGGCTTCTACCCTTACAGGAGACCATATAAGAAATATAGGTAATTATGTTATTGGCGGTGATACAACTTCCGGTGGTATCAGAACTTATCCTTACTCAACCAGCATGAATGTTAATCCATGGACTTATGATTCACTTGCTTCTTTACCAACCGACACAACGTTTACTCCGGATCCGCATACTGTGGGTGAAATATGGTGTGAAATGTTATGGAATCTTACCTGGAAATTAGTTGATAATTATGGTATCGGTAATAACATATTCAACTCAACGCAAACCGGCGGTGATAATATTGCATTAAGCCTTATTACAGAAGGATTAAAACTAACCAGTTGCAGTCCGGGTTTTGTTGATGCAAGAAATGGAATTTTAAAAGCTGATACAACCTTATACAGTGGCAAATACAGTAAAGATATCTGGGAAGTTTTTGCATCGAGAGGTTTAGGTTATAGTGCTAAAGAAGGTAGTACCAACAATACAACAGATGGCACTGCAGCTTATGATGTGCCCTCTGTGTTAGCGGCTATTTTTGGCAACTTCACTGCAGAAAAGCAAGGCAACACTGCATTATTAAAATGGAGCACTGCACAGGAAAGCAATACCAGCAGGTTCATTGTTGAAAGAACCACTGATGCAAAAACATTTACTTCAATTGGTGAAGTAAAAGCGGCAGGTAATAGTGTTACTACACAAAACTACCAGCTGACAGATGCCAGCCCGGTAAAAGGAAATAATATGTACCGCATCAAGGAAGTGGACAATGATGGAAAATACAACATGACTGTACTTCGCTCTTTGAATTTTGGAGATATCAAACCTTATATCAGCATCTCTCCTAACCCGGCAACAAATATTGTAACCATAAATATCCCGGGCAATGATCAAAGTCTTCATGTCAGGTTATTCAGCAATACAGGCCAGTCTGTTAATAATTATAGCATGAATAATGAAACGCTCAGCATCAATGTTTCTAACCTGGCTTCGGGTGTTTATAATATTGTAATAGAAGGCAACGGCTATTCATCAAAATATAAACTGGTTGTTCAATAAAAGATAGCAGTTATTCGAAGAGGTTGTTATGAACAACCTCTTTTATTTTATATTTATCCAATAATTATAAGTAACCTGTTTACTATAATAAGCAGTTAAATTAGCAACTTACATTTTAATGTTATTTACATTTACAACCGATAAAAAAATTATTGTTACTGTATGAAAAAAATCATTTTTGCGTTTGCATGCGTTTTGTTGATGATAAATCTTAAAGCACAAAATCCTATTCAATATTTATTGATTGGAACCTATACGGATGGTGGTGCAAATGATGGCATTTACGTTTACCGTTTTAATCCAAATAAAGGTGAGGCCACATTTGTAAGCAAAACCAGCGGTGTTCAAAATCCATCATGGTTATGCATATCAAAAGATGGAAAATTTGTATATGCAGTTAATGAAAACAGCGGTACTAATCCGGGTGAAGTAAGTGCGTTTGCTTTTGATAAAAAAACAGGCCAGCTTACTTTTTTAAACAAGCAGCCAACTGATGGTTTTGCGCCGGCTCATGTAAACATTGATGCCTCAGGTAAAAATGTAATTACAGCAAATTATAATGGCGGCAACATTACAGTATTCAAAACAAATGATGATGGCTCACTTAAACCTTATGTGCAGTTAGTTGGCCATGAAGGTTATGGTGTAAATGTACAGCGCCAGGAAATGCCGCATCCGCATGAAGTAGTTTTTTCTGCTGATGAAAAATTTGTATTCTCTCCCGATCTTGGAACAGACAGGTTATACCAGTATAACTTTAACGGAAGCGATCCAAAAAATGTACTCACAGCCGCAAATGATACAGGTTATCTTACTGTTGATGATGGATTCGGACCAAGACACATGACCTTTAGTCCTGATGGCAAAACAGCATATCTGTTGAATGAACTTGCCGGCAATATCATTGTGTTTAGCTATGAAAATGGAAAGTTCATACCAAAGCAAACCATTGCATCAACAACTGCAGGCGATAAGAATGATCGCGGCAGTGCAGAAATAGTTATTTCACCCAACGGTAAATTTTTATATACAAGTAATCGCGGGCAAGCCAACAATGTTGCCTTGTTCAAAGTGCAAACCGATGGTACATTGCTGGAAAACGGTACGCAACCGGTAAATGCAAATCCACGCGGCATGATGGTTGATCCTACAGGAAGATTTTTATTGGTTGCAAGTCAGAACGGCAATACCATACAGGTGTTTGTGATCAATAAAAATTTTGGATTGCTGCAGGATGCAGGCATTAAGATAGATGTTCAAAAACCAACCTGTATGCAAATGGTGCCGGTGAATTAGTTGAATTGAAATTATTTTTCGACGGCGGTTATATTATTAGCTGCCGTTTTTTTGTTTCTTCAGTTTTGTATCTGTATTTGTCCAGGTATTATCTTTTTCAAATTCTCCGTTTCCTTTCTGTTTTGTGTACAAAACATTTTCATTCCTGATAAGAAATTTCATTTGCCGTATCTGTCCATCTAAATAATAATTTGAATAAACATTCAGCGTAAAGTGATTTGAACCAGGATCTTTAACAACAAACTGTTTTGTGCCTTGTAATTCATAACAACCGATAAAAATATTGTTGATCGTTGCTGCAGGTTTGTGTACGCTTATCGTTCGATCAGTTGTTATGATTTCTTTTGGAATATAGCCCGCAAAAGTGCACCGCACCATTTTGTGTGGTGAAACTCTTACAAGATTCTTTTTCGTTTTTTCATTAAAAGCATAATCGAGCCTTTCTATCTGGAGTGTATCTGTTGAAACGATATTTCCATCTGCATCAAAATATCTTTTGATATGATTAAACGTTATTGACAGGTTTGTATCGCCTTCAATTTTTTCTTCTTTGAAATCAGATTCAACATAAATTTTTTTAGTAAGGCCAGGATTAAGAATGATCGTATCACCTTTTATAATCCACCTGCCTTTTTCGGAGAGCTTTTCCCACCTGTAAAAGATAGGGCTAATCATATCTGCTACATATTGAAAAGTAGAATCGTTATTAAATGTTACCTGCACACCGTCAGGAATATTTGTAAATGTTCCGGCAATATGCGGTGACTGGCTAAATGCAGCAACGGAATTAAAAGCAATCAAAAAAAATATGCTTTGCTTCATAAATTAATCAAACAAAGTTTGTATGCCGTGTGAAATTTTAAACTCATGCTGCAACAACCATTTCTTGCGCCAGATGCCGCCTGCATAACCCACCAGGCTTTTATCGCTGCCAATAACACGGTGACAAGGAATAATAATACCTATTTTATTTTTTCCATTGGTTGCGGCCACTGCGCGTATCGCTTTTTCATCGCCGATCGAACGGCTTAATTCAAGATACGAAATGGTTTTGCCATAAGGTATCTGTAACAATTCTCCCCAAACTTTTTGTTGAAAATAAGTACCGGGCTGATGCACAGGAATATCAAAATTCTTTCGCTTGCCGCTAAAGAACTCTATCAGTTGTTCAGTACATTGATGCATTACTTCGCTTACGCCTGGCTCGCCATGTTTCATTTGCTCAGGCTTATCAATAAACAATAACTCAGCAATATAATGTTCTGTGCCGCCGATTTTAATTAAACCGATCGGGCTTTGATAATACGTATAGTAAAGTTCTTCCATTTGCTTGTAGTTCATAGCTCATGGCTCGTAGCTCATAGCTAAAAGCTTATTCTATCCTATCTTCATTCCATTCACAACTTTTCTTTCCGGTTGCAGCAATACAACATTTTTAGTTTCATCATAAACGCCTAATACAAGGCATTCACTGAAAAAATCAGCTATTTGTTTTACGGGAAAATTTATTACGGCAACAACCTGTTTATCTTTTAATTCTTCTTTTGAATAATGATGCGTTATCTGCGCTGAAGACTTTTTTATTCCGCATTCGCCAAAGTCAATCGTTAATTGATAAGCAGGTTTTTTTGCATTGGGAAAATCTTTCACTTCAATAACAGTTCCGCAACGAATGTCAATCTTCTCAAAATCATCCCGGCTTATCATACATTTTGTTATTAGTGAATTTTGTTTTCAATTTGCGGTTCTAAAACAGTTCGTAATTTAACAACAAAAAAATAATATTTATGAAAAGACACGCAACAGCCGTATGGAATGGTTCCGGCAAAGACGGAAAAGGAACAGTAAGCTCGCAAAGCGGCGTTTTAAAAGATGCGCAATATTCTTATAATTCAAGATTTGCAGAAGGCATTGGCACTAACCCCGAAGAATTGGTTGCGGCTGCACATGCCGGTTGTTTTACCATGAAGCTAACCTTTGTTTTAGGTGAAGCCGGGTTTACACCGGACAGCCTTGAAACAACATCAGCTATAAATTTTGAAAATGGTGTGCTTACAGAATCTCATCTTACCGTAAATGGAAAAGTGCCCGGCATTACCAAAGAAAAGTTTGATGAGTGCGTAAAAAATGCTGAACAAAATTGCCCGGTAAGCAAAGCTTTGAATATGAAAATTTCTTCTGAAGCTACGCTTGAAAATTAATGAGCTTGAAACATTATTCTAACGACTAATCTTATCACTGCATGAGAATCACCGGGTGTATTATTGCTGCCATTATAACGGTTGTATTGATTTATTTTTTAGATAATCAGCAAACTTTAAATGGCAGCAAAACACCACGTTTTGGTTTTTTTCTTTCGCCGCAAACAGGCTTCTGGCAAAATGCAGAACCCGCGAATGAACAATTCAATGGCAACCTTAATTTTCCTCAATTAAACGGCAAAACACAGGTTTATTTTGATGAAAGATTAGTGCCGCATGTTTATGCAGATAATGAAAATGATGCATGGTTTGTTCAGGGTTATTTGCATGCTAAATTCAGGTTGTGGCAGATGGAATTTCAAACTTATGCAGCAGGTGGAAGATTAAGTGAAATAATGGGCGATTCATCAAACGGAACAAATTTTCTGAAGATTGATAAATTCTTCAGAAGGCTTGGAATGGTGTATGCTGCTGAAAATACTTTGCATGCAATGGAAAAAGATCAGCTGGTAAAATCTGCATGTGATGCATATACTGCCGGCGTGAATGCATATATTAATTCATTGGATGAAAAAGATTATCCGTTAGAATACAAATTGCTTAATTATAAGCCTGAGCAGTGGACGAACATGAAATCTGCATTGCTTATAAAATACATGGCTTATGATCTTGCCGGTTATGAACAGGATTTTGAAAAAACAAATGCAAAAACAATACTTACCAGGAAACAGTATGAGCAATTGTTCCCTTATGTTGAAGATTCGATGCAGTCTGTCATTACAGATCCGCTCCCTAAACTAAAAGATCTGTTCATTCCCAAAATGCCTTCCGATGCTGACTCGTTATACTTTAATTATAAAACCGGAATAGCGCCGTTAAATCCTGCTATCAAACCAGATAAAGATAATGGCAGTAATAACTGGGCTGTTGCAGGCAGCAAAACAAAAAGTGGCAGACCCATATTGTGCAGCGATCCGCATTTAGGTTTAAATCTTCCATCGCTTTGGTATGAAATACAACTGTCCACTCCTGGTTTTAATACTTATGGTGTTTCACTTGCAGGCGCGCCAAATATATTGATAGGCTTTAATGATAATTGTGCATGGGGATTAACCAATGCTGAACGTGATGTAAGAGATTATTATGAAATAAAATTTCGCGACAGCACTATGCAGGAATATTGGTTTAACAATGAATGGCGCAAAGCAGCAATGCGCGATGAAATCATTAAGATAAAAAACAAACCCAGCGATACGGAACATATTGCCATTACAGTTTTCGGGCCTGTGATGTATGACCCGCATTACCCTGATAAACTGCATACAAACAAATATTATGCATGTCACTGGCAGGCACATCAGGAAAGTGATGAATTGGGTTGTATACTTAAGTTGATAAGAGCAAAAAATTATAATGATTATCTGAATGCTATTTCAACATTTAATTGTCCCGGGCAGAATTTTGTTTTTGTAGATAAAGCCGGCGATATAGCTATTCGCCAGGCAGGAAAATTTCCTGCATTGTGGTACAGGCAGGGCGATTTTCTAATGCCGGGAACTGACAGCAGTTACGCATGGCAGGCATATATTTCAGACAGCCTTGAACCGGCAATGCATAATCCCGAAAGAGGTTTTGTAAGCAGCGCCAATCAATCGCCATACGATGTAAAAACGTATCCTTATTACATGCCGGGAACATTCTTTTTATATCGGGGCTGGATCATCAATCGTTATTTATCATCTATGCAAAATATTACTACAGATGATATGCAAAAGTTACAAACAAGTGATTATAATTTATTAGCTGAAAAAGCGGTGCCCTTATTTTTAAAATTTATCACATCTTCAAAATTCGATCAGGCCGAATCACAATATTTACAAACTGTTTCTTCATGGAACTTTGTGAGCGATGCTTCATCTGTTGGCGCAACAATTTTTTCTCTGTGGATGGACAGTGTTATCAGCAAAGTCTATGGTGATGAGTTGCACCAGTCTTCTTTACCCGTACCTTCCGTTGATCCACCAACCTTAATTAAAAATATTTTAAAAGATTCAGCATCATTATTTGCAGACAACATTAATACACCCGGGCATGAAACTTTAAATGATGATATAACAGACGCCTTTAAATCGATCGTTCCGGTTTTAGAAAAAGCCAAACAGGATAGCACACTCGAATGGGCGAAATTTAAAGATGGCGGCATTAATCATTTGCTTAAAATTCCTGCATTCAGCAGGCTGCATTTAAATGCGGGCGGAGGCGAGAACATTATTAACGCATTTAAGAAAACGCATGGCCCAAGCTGGCGAATGATCGTTGAACTTACTGATGATATCAATGCTTATGGTGTTTATCCCGGCGGACAAAGCGGCAATCCCGGAAGCAAATATTACGATGATTTTGTAGACACGTGGACTGCCAATAAATATTATCACATTCATTTGTACAATGAAGAAGCAATGGCGACGCAAAAAAATAATTTGGGAAGAATGACTTTTGCAAAATAAAAATTCAAAAGTAAAAATTTTGCCTCCTGAATTTAGAAGATATCCATTTTTAATTTTGGCTTTTAACTTTTAAATTGATATGAAGTTTATAGTCGTTGTTTTACTTACAGCATTGCTTGGTTACGCGGCTCCGTTATATTTTCCCTGGTGGAGTTTTGCAGTAGCATCATTTATAGTTGCTTTGTTTATTCATCAAAGAGCATGGGCTGCTTTTGCAGCAACATTCTTAGGATTGTTTTTGTTATGGGGAATAATGGCATTTATAATTGATGACCGGAATGATCATTTGCTTTCTCAAAGAATAGCAACACTTTTACCATTAGGTGGTTCATCGTTTTTGCTGATAAGCATAACTGCATTAATTGGTGGTTTAATTTCAGGCTTTGCAGGTTTAAGCGGAAGCCTTGCACGCAAGTCTGCTTCGTAAATTATTGATCTATAAAAAAAGTTCCTGGCTAAAATCCTCGATATCATCCCTTATAAAATATTGCCTGCACACATGGGCGGGCAAAAAGGCATTGCATTGTTTTGCAAATACCTCGGTATGCAAAACGAATTGACTACAGTTTCAATAAAAGCAAATGATATAAGTCTTGCTGAAAATTATACGATGATACCGCTCTTCACCAATAAGAGAATAAGATATGCAAGTCCGTTTTATATTTCGCGCATAAAAAAAATAATCAGGCAAAAAAATATCAGGAATGTAATTACTGAGCACCCTTACATGGCATGGCTGGGTTGGATTTTGAAAAAAAACATGGGTGTTAAATGGTTCGTGCATTCGCATAATATAGAATTTGAACGGTTCAGAACATTAGGTAAAAAATGGCATAGACTTTTGAAAATATATGAAAGCTGGGCTTATAAAAATGCCGATGTTGTTTTGTTTAAAACCGAAGAAGACAAGCAGTTTGCCATTGATAACAACATGGTGAAAAAAGAAAACTGTTTGATCATTCCTTTCGGTGTTGAAATAAAAGAAATGCCTGAAGATAAACTGCAGCAAAAAGAAAAAATTTATCTGCAGCACAATATACCGGCTGATGCTAAACTTATTTTCTTTAACGGAGCTTTTAATTATAAACCCAATACCGATGCATTGTCATTTATTTTGAATAAAATAAATCCCTTATTGCTTGATGAAAAAAATTTAAATTATAAGATCATCATTAGCGGAAGAGATTTGCCTGCGCCATTCAACAATTTACAAGGTTTTGCCGACAGGAATATTATTTATGCCGGTTTTGTGGATGATGTATATGCATATTTTAAAGCAGCGGATATCTTTCTTAATCCTGTAGTCAGTGGCGGCGGTGTGAAAACCAAAATTGTAGAGGCTATGGGTTACGGAACCACTGTTATTTCATGTGTTTCAGGAGCAGCAGGTATAGAGACATCTGTTTGTGGTGAAAAAATAAAAATTGTTGCTGATAATGATGCGGGTGCATTTGCCAATGAAATAATTTTTATGAAGAATGAAACCGCAAAAACACCTCACTCATATTATGAATATTATTATTGGGAAAACATTGTAAGCAAGCTTAAGCCTTTACTGTTTGGTTAATAGCATTTATTTTAAGTTTTTAAGAATTTTAGGGTGTTTGCTTTTAAAATCAATATTTCCCATATTTTCGCATACAGATGTTATACAGTTAGTCATTTTTGTTAAACGTTTCCCGTAAATGTTTTCCGCTTTGGACTTCTGTTTTCATTTTTAATAATTAAATTTTTTTTATGAACATTTATGTAGGAAACTTAAACTGGAGCCTGACAAGCGACGATCTTTACAACATGTTTACGCCTTATGGTGAGGTTGTTTCAGCAAAAATCATTACAGACAAATTCAACAACAACCGCAGTAAAGGCTTTGGTTTTGTTGAAATGAGTGATGATGAAGCAGCACGCCAGGCAATTAGTAATCTGCATGATACTGAACTATCAGGCAGAAAAATAATTGTAAACGAATCTGCTCCCCGTAAAGAAGGTGACAGCGGTGGCGGCGGTGGCTACAAGAAGAAAAGCTTTGGTGGCGGCGGCGGCGGTGGCGGCTACAATCGTGGCGGCGGTGGCGGAAATCGCGGCGGCGGTGGTGGTGGTTACAATCGTAATCGCGGAGAAGGTGGCGGTGGCGGCGGCTATAACCGTTATTAGTTCCATTTCTGAAAAAGTTGCTTCAAAACGAATTTAAGAAGTTCTGAAAAGAACTTCTTTTTTTTGCATACACGTATTTAAACCGGGAATAAGATTATTATTGAGTATTGAATTTACCAGGAAATGAATATTGTTGAAAATTGCGATTTTTTTGATAAAAAGCTTCATTCTTTACAAAATTTATCTATTTTGCCTGCCCTTTTGCGGCAAATCACATAATAACCCCAAAATTTTAATTTATGGATTATAAACAAATTCAGGAACTTATTAAGCTTGTAAACAAAAGCAATATCGGGGAATTAAGCATTGAGGAAAAGGACTTTAAAATATCTATAAAACAAAAAGAAGAAAAATTTTACCAGGGTGACTTACTGCAAATGCCTGCACAAGCGCCTGTGTACATTCAACAACCTGTTCAAACTTCACCACAACAAACCGGGGGCACAATAACTGCAACAGAACCTGCCGCACCTAAAGCAGATAATTTTATCACAATAAAAAGCCCGATGATCGGAACTTTTTACAAAAGGCCTTCGCCTGACAAACCAAATTTTGTAGAAATTGGCGACGAAATTGCACCCGGCAAAGTGGTTTGTATAATTGAAGCTATGAAGCTCTTCAACGAAATTGAAAGCGAAATAAGCGGCAAAGTTGTAAAAATACTTGTAGAAGATTCAAGCCCTGTTGAATACGACCAACCCCTCTTTTTAATAGAACCTTAGTGAAAATTTAAAAGTCAAAAGTCAAAATGGAATTATCCAGGCGATTTTTTAATTTTTAATTTTTAATTTTTAATTCATTTAATGTGTTCAAAAAAATATTGATAGCTAATCGTGGCGAAATTGCCCTTCGCGTTATAAGAACATGCAGGGAAATGGGTATTAAAACTGTAGCCGTATATTCTACTGCTGATAAAGACAGCCTTCATGTGCGCTTTGCCGATGAAGCTGTATGCATCGGTAAGCCGCAAAGCGCTGATTCATATCTTAACATACCTCATATTATTGCAGCATCAGAAATTACAAATGCTGATGCTATTCATCCCGGCTATGGCTTTCTTGCAGAAAATTCAAAGTTTGCACAGATATGCACTGATCATGGTATAAAATTCATCGGCCCCACGCCTGAGATGATCAATGCAATGGGTGATAAAATAACTGCCAAAGAAACAATGATAAAAGCAGGCGTGCCTGTTGTTCCCGGTGGCGAAAGCTTATTGAAAGACCTGCGGGAAGCTGCTTCGCTTGCAAAAGAAATAGGATATCCTGTTATTTTAAAAGCTACTGCAGGCGGTGGCGGAAAAGGAATGAGGGTTGTTTGGGAAGAACCGGAATTGGAACGTGCTTACAATACCGCAAAAGCCGAAGCGCGCGCATCGTTTAAGAACGATGGCATCTATATGGAAAAATTTGTCGAAGAACCCCGCCACATAGAAATACAGGTTGCAGGCGACCAATATGGTACTGTCAGCCATTTAAGCGAACGCGATTGCAGCATACAACGCAGGCACCAGAAACTGGTAGAAGAATCCCCCTCTCCTTTCATGACGCCTGAGCTGCGCGAAAGAATGGGCGCTGCGGCCATTAAAGCTGCATCTGCCATCAATTATGAAAGCGTTGGTACCATTGAGTTTTTGGTTGATAAACATCGCAACTTCTATTTCATGGAAATGAATACGCGTATCCAGGTTGAACATTGCGTTACTGAAGAAGTGATAAATTTTGATCTTATAAAAGAACAGATCAAAATCGCTATAGGAGAAAAGATCACAGGCGAAAATTATCTGCCGCAAATGCATGCCATTGAATGCAGGATAAATGCGGAAGATCCTTACAATGATTTTCGTCCGTCCCCGGGAAGAATAAATGTATTGAACACACCGGGCGGGCACGGTGTGCGTGTTGACAGCCATGTGTACGCAGGTTATGTAATTCCGCCTTACTACGATTCTATGATCGGTAAGCTGATTACTGTTGCACGCACAAGAGATGAAGCGTTGGATACAATGTACCGCGCATTGAGCGAGTATGTAATTGATGGTGTGAAAACAACTATACCTTTTCATCTTCAACTGATGAAAAATGAAGATTTCCGTAAAGGGAATTTCACAACCAAATTCCTTGAAAGCTTTAAAATGGAATAGTCTTTTCTGCTATAATTATTTTGAAATGCCGGCTTTGCCCGGCATTTTTTTATGCAGAAATTGTTGTGATTTATACGTGCATTTATTAATTGGATGAAACGGTTTTACTTTGCAGTATGACGTATGCAGATACGCTGACATATCTTTACGACCACCTTCCAATGTTTAGTCGCATTGGCGCAGATGCTTACAAGAAAGACCTCTCGAACACAAAACAGCTTTGTGCAGTATTAAATAACCCGCAACAGGAATTTAAAAGCATTCATATTGCAGGCACCAACGGTAAAGGTTCTGTAAGCCACATGCTCGCCGCTATTCTTCAAACTGCGGGTTACAAAACAGGATTATATACATCGCCGCACTTAAAAGATTTCAGGGAAAGAATTAAAGTGAATGGTGAAATGTGCAGTAAAGATTTTATAATACACTTCACTGAAATAATAAAGCCCCAAATAGAATTGCTTCAACCATCATTCTTTGAGATAACGGTTGCGATGGCATTTGAATATTTCGCACAACAAAAAGTTGATGTTGCCGTAATTGAAACAGGCCTTGGCGGAAGACTGGACAGCACCAATATTATTGTTCCCGAACTTTCTGTAATAACCAATATCGGTTATGATCACATGAACATTCTTGGCGATACTTTAGAAAAGATCGCGTATGAAAAAGCAGGCATCATTAAACAAAATATTCCCGCAGTAATTGGTGAAGCATTACCTGCAACAAAAGCTGTTTTTGAAGATGAAGCGAAAGAAAAAAACGCACAGATAATATGGGCGCAGGCAAATTTTTATGTACAGGATTTTACTTACAGTCATCATCTTTTAAAAGCAGAAGTAGCAGAGGTGAAAAAAAATGAACATCACATCTACAATATTGATCTTCCCGGTATTTATCAAACAAAAAATTTAGTCACTGTATTAACAGCAGTGCACCAGCTTCAATTAAAAAAATGGAACATCAAACAACGTGATGTTGATAAAGCATTAAAGCAGGTAAAACATTTAACAGGCCTGCACGGAAGGTGGGAAAAGATAAAAGATGATCCAACCGTTATTGTGGATGTTGCGCACAATGTTGATGGCATAAAACAACTCACTGAACAATTAGAAATGGTAAGCTATAATGAACTGCATCTCATTATTGGTTTTGTAAAAGATAAAGACATCGCAAACATTTTACCACTGCTTCCAAAAACAGCTGAGTATTATTTTACAAAAGCACAATTGCCAAGAGCATTAGATGAAAATGATCTTGCAATTATGGCAAAGCAAAATGGGTTAAATGGAAAAACTTTTCCTGATGTAAATACAGCATTAAAAGAAGCAATTACGCATGCACATAAAGATGATCTTATTCTTATTTGCGGCAGTGTTTTCCTGGTAGGTGAAGTGAATGGATAAGAGGCTTTATATGATACATCATTTATCACTGCATTTACAATACGCTTTATTTTATTACTTTGCCATAGCTGATCAAACCTGTTCAAACGATGCTTACATTTTTAACGTGAGTTCGGGATAGGGAATTTATATCATATTGAAAGTTATGTTACCAGGTTTTGTTATGAAGTTGAATCGTCACCTCGACGCGAGGAGAGGTCTCATAAATTTTTTACAGATTTTATTTCGGGAGATTTCTCCTAACGTCGAAATGACGCCTTCTAACTATCTTATCCCGAAGTCACGTTTTATAAAATATCTCTCCTTTTCATTGTTGATATTTATTGCAAACTTCATTCATGCACAGTCAAACAATATAAATGTTTGGCTGACCAATAAAGACCGCTCTGCTTTATTTCAACAACAAACTCCGCTTGCATTCAACGCATCCAATAATAATGAGCAAACAATTATTGTTGATGACAGCAAAACTTTTCAAACAATGGATGGTTTTGGATTTGCGCTCACAGGTGGCAGTGCAATGCATATTATCAACATGCATGCTGATGAAAGAAATAAATTATTGCACCAGTTGTTTGATACAACAGGCAATGCCATTGGTGTGAGTTACCTGCGTTTGAGCATCGGTTCATCAGACCTGAATGAAAAAATATTTTCTTATGATGATGTTGCAGGCGATACAACCTTATCGCATTTTGATCTCGCAGAAGATAAAACAGATGTTATACCAGTGATGCATGAAATATTAAAGATCAATCCGCATATAAAAATTCTTGGTTCGCCATGGAGCCCGCCGGCATGGATGAAAACCAACAACGATACAAGGGGCGGAAGATTGAAACCTGAATACTATAAAACCTATGCAAATTATTTAGCGCGGTATATAACTGAAATGAAAAAGAACGGCATTACCATAGATGCCCTTACTGTTCAGAACGAACCCTTGCATCCGGGTAATAATCCAAGCCTGTTAATGGTAGCGCCGGTTGAAGCAGATTTCGTAAAGAATTATCTCGGTCCTGTGTTCAAAGCAAAGAACATTAAAACAAAAATTATTATTTACGATCATAATGCAGACAGGCCTGATTACCCCATTTCAATTTTAGATGATGCACAGGCAGCAAAATATATTGACGGTTCAGGCTTTCATTTATATGGCGGAACAATGAATGCATTAACCGATGTGCACAATGCGCATCCTGGTAAAAATATTTATTTCACAGAACAAATGGTAGTTCAGTTCAACAGGAAAAATGATGATGAATATAATGATCCTTCAAAAATAAATATTGCATCGCCTGTAAGCAGGTTAGTGATTGATGCGCCGCGCAACTGGAGCAAAAATGTACTGCTCTGGAACCTTGCTGCCGATCCTGATTTCAAACCTTTTACAGATCGCGGCGGATGCCCTGTTTGCCAGGGCGCTGTTACCATTGACAAGGATAGCGTAACATACAACCTCGCTTATTATACCATTGCACATGCTTCAAAATTTGTGCGGCTAAACTCAGTACGTGTCGCTTCAAATAGTTTGGATAGTTTACCTGATGTTGCGTACAAAACACCCAACGGAAATAAAGTTTTACTTGTTGCAAACATCAGCGAAGCAGATCAAACATTCAATATTCAATACCATAACAAAACAACTACTGCTGTTTTAAAAGCCGGTTCGGTTGCAACTTATATTTGGAAATAATGCTTCGGTGGTATGCTACTGCAACATATAACTACGCAGGGGAAATAAATGCAATAGAATCTAGCTAATTAATATTTTGAGGCGCTAAAAGCATTTCGTCAATTATTCCTGAGATCATCAACGATAAAAGAGAACTGAATGAATTTATTTTACATGAAATTGTTTTAGCTTCAAGAGTGCTTTTAGATAAAATTCACGCCATTAAACAGATTTCACACGAGGATAGATTTAATGATTTGTTACTCGCAATTCTTAGACTTAGATTTCCAATATGGGGTTGGACAATTCTAGACCAACCAAGAATAGGTTCATCTCCTACTGGAGTAAATGCTGGTGAAGCCGATATATTAGTTCAAGCAGGGGGACAGAATATTGCTTTTATTGAAGCATTGATTTTAGAAAGTGGGAACAATACAAAAACCAAAGAACATATTTTAAAATGCTTTGACTATGTTAGTTATTTAAGTAGGTATTATATCATTGTTTACTTTAGAGGCCCAGCTGCAAATTTTGACGCAACATGGGCGATTTATACAACCAACGTTCTTACAATTCCATTTCCAGTATTAGTAGCTATAAACACAACACATCGTTTTGTATCGCTGTCAGACAAATTTGATGATGTTCGACATTTGAAAATTGCTAAAACAATTCACGAATCAGGAGTAGAGATGTTTCATATAATGATAAATTTAGGCGTATGAAGAATGAAACGAAATTCTATATCATACTAAAAATTCCCTTTCTCGCAATGTCTCCTAAATAACTATGTGTGTGAGCCGGGACATTGCGTTTTACCTAACGAAATTCTATATCATATTATAAATTTAACTTCGGTTCAGGCTGGATGAATTTCAAATACCAGTTCTTCCAAGCCCTGACATTAGCGGCAATAGCAGGATGACACAACATCTTTAAAGAAAACAAACCATATGACACTCATACCAATTATCGGAATTATCCTTGTAATACTATTATCAGGATTTCGTATTGCACAAGAATATCAACGGGGAGTGGTATTCAGACTTGGACGTTTTCGGTCTATTAAAGGACCCGGACTTTATTGGATTATCCCACTTATAGATAGACAACAACAGGTTGATATTAGAACAAAAACTGTTGACCTTGAACAGCAGGAAACTATAACAAAGGACAGTGTAACTATTAAAGTAAATGCTGTGCTTTGGTTTAAAATAACAAATCCTGAAGACGCAATTATAAAGGTAGCTGACTACAATAAAGCTGTTTATAAATTCTCAGTAACTGCTTTACGAAATATTATAGGACAGCATACCCTGGACGAAGTATTAAGAGAAAGAGAACAAATAAATGCTACGCTTCAAAAAATTGTAGACACAACAACCGAACCTTGGGGAATTAAAATTGAAATGGTTGAGATGAAAGATGTTGAAATACCGGAAGCAATGCAAAGGGCAATGGCACGCGAAGCGGAAGCAATCAGAGAAAAGAGAGCAAGAATTGTAAAAGCAGAAGCAGAGTTGGAAGCATCAATCAAATTGACTCAGGGAGCAAAACAAATGGAAGGTAGCCCAATTGCACTTGAATTAAGACGAATGCAAATGCTATCCGAAATTGGAATTGACAATAACACAACGACTGTAATTCTTATGCCGTCAGACTTTACTAACGCTGCAAAAAGCTTTACTGAATTTGTGACTAAAAAGAAACTGGAATAATAAGCCACATACCGCTAACACCGGGTTGGCAATATGGCGGGGCGACGAATATATTCTCAACTTTTATCAGGACGAGTCATAATGCTGTTCAGCTTTAGCTCCAGTAAAATATAAACAATACAAACCTCACCTACATATCACCCTGTTTTATTGTTACGGGTTTAAACACTTCCGTTTCATTCTATGTAGATAAACTTTTAGGTCGAGCATCGTCTCCTGAAAGGGACGATGCGGCTGAAACGGATGATGCGGTTGAAATTAAAATTCGCCACTAAATAACGCATCGTCCTCTGCGAGAGACGATGCACGACAACAAATCAGCCAGATAACTCTGATAACGCAATCAATTAAATCGTAATTGCAAATGACTCCAGTAAAAACATTAAAAATAAAAATATGATTACTCAAAAAATTACACCCTATTTGTGGGTAGAGAAAAATGCCAAAGCTGTAGCAGATTACTACTTATCCATTTTTAAAGACGGTAAGCTGAAAGATTTTCGCAAGTTCGATAGTGACGAAAGTGGAAATGATGCAGGCATAGAAACAGCTGTAATTGAAATAGCAGGAATGGAGTTTAGTATATTAGCGGCAGGCCCACTATTCAAATTTAATGAAGCAGTTTCTTTTGTTATCAATACAAAAGACCAGGCTGAAACGGATTATTATTGGGAAGCTCTTACTAAAAATGGTGGTGAGGAAGGCTCTTGTGGATGGTGTAAAGATAAATATGGATTATCATGGCAAGTTGTACCAACTGAATATTTTGAATTAATACATAGCGATGACCCAATAGTAAGGGAAAAAGCAATGAAGAACACATTAAAGCAGAAAAAATTGATACTTTCAGAACTCAAATGAACAGATATCATTATTTATGGCAAGTAAGACATAGTTTGAAATAAAAAAGAGAAAAACTGCCCATAATAACTAAGATTTCGTTGCTTTCCGTCGAGCATCGTCTTCTGAAAGGGATGATGCGATTGAAATCGAAATTCTCTATTATATAACGCATCGTCCTCTACCAGAGACGATGCTTGACAAGAAAATTGTAATTTTATAAATATATGAAAATCAGTAGTTGATTTTTTATGTTAGTCAGGATTCATCTTTCAATCAAGGAAGCATTAAAGGATAAGATACGATGAGCTAAAATGAAAAATAAAAAACAATGAATAAAGAAACTCCATTGGCAGCCGTACAGCAATATATTGACGCTTTTAATCGGGGTGACGCCATTGCAATGGCAGCAATTTTTGATGTCCGTGGTCAGATCCTGGATGGTATGGCGCCGCATGTTTGGCAAGGCCCTACTGCGGCTTCGGATTGGTATAGGGATGTTTTGATTGAAGGCGAGGCACACGGTGCTTCCGGCTATTTCGTGACTCTTGGAGACCCCTTGCACAACAATGTAACTAAAGACAGCGCCTATGTAGTAATGCCGGCTACAATGAAGTTCGACGTCAACGGTACGAAGGTGGTGCAGTCTGGAGCAGTTTTTACGGTCGCGTTGCATAAAACGGCGGATGGTTGGCGTGTGGCTGCATGGGCCTGGGCAAAAGGAGCGAATAAAAATCAGTGATTGATAAACTGGATTGTGAAGAATTGCCTTCAATTCAATCATAAGCTGCAACCAATAAGAATATTTGCTAAAGCAAGGCTGGACATCTTCTCTATCGCAGCGAGGTATTCATCACAAAACCAATGTGCGTGGCATGAGAGCTCCAGCTCATCTGGCTCAAGTATGCAGTCTGACTTTTTGTAGCGTACATGTGCCATTGCAACCTTTTATAAATTAAGGCACAAGTACCCAGCATACAAGCTTGCAACAATGAACACGCAGGGTCTCGTAGCCCTGCACATAAGCTTTAAACGAAGACCCTTCTAAGACAAAGACAACAAAACAGGATATACAATAACAATAGATTAAAAAGGAAAAACTATATGACTAATAAACAGCTCGGCTATGTAATTAAAATGGTCGCAAAGCCAGGATATGGCGACACTCTACGCAAACTTGCCACAGACGGTATGAGAATAGCAAACGAAGGTGGCATGTGGGTTCATTGCCTGGTTGAAAACGAACCAGATACTTTGTGGACATTTGAATTTTTTGCGAATGAAAAAGAAAAGGCTCGATACGAGGAAAGTGACCTTGCAGATAAACTACGTGATGAAATATTAGACCTTCTCGGCAGAGCCACCTCTACGTGTTGCGGTGACACCATTTTCGGCTAGTTGGCTTCCAAAGATCTAGCTTGGGCTCGATGTCGAATTGAGATTAGACTTCACCGGCGACATTTCCTCCTTTTTTAGTTGAAGCAGGTTTCATAGCAATGCTACTGTTTAAGGAATACCAAACCTCAACCATTAGTTTCTTTTATTATTAGCAGCTTATTTCTTTTACACAACAGCTTTACTTTTTCGCCTGGTTTAAAACCAAGTTTATGCAGCCATTTGCCTTCTATGCGTATAGCAGGCACAGTAATATAAGTACGTTCACGGCTGTGATGTTTGGTGCTGATAGTCAGGTGTCGTTGCATAAGCTTAATATTAGCAGGCATCAAAATAGTAAATGGCTTTACTGTATGCAACAGTTACAGTATGTAAAACACGTGCAAACTGTGTAAATTACATACCGCATTAGTTTTGAAAATGTTTTATTTTACAGCATCATTTACTTTAAACCATTAACCATGACAGAGAATAAAATACATCACGGCAGGAATATAAAACGCTTCAGGGAACTGTTTGGCATAAAGCAGGAAGCGCTGGCACTGGAACTGGGTGATGACTGGAACCAGCAACGCATTTCTTTACTGGAACAAAAAGAAGAAATACCGGATAACGTACTGGAAGAAATAGCCAAAGTTTTAAAAGTACCTGCTGAAGCTATTAAACATTTTGATGAAGAAAAAGCGATAAATGTAATTGGTAATACTGTAACTACTGTTAATGATAATGCAACCGGACAACTCTTTCAATTTAATCCTACAATAAATCCCATTGAAAAATGGATGGAAGCCCTTGAACAAAACAAACAACTGTATGAGCGTTTATTACAAGGTGAACGCGAAAAAGTGGAGCTGTTGGAAAAAATGCTGAAAGAAAGGCCCTGGTAAATTCAATATCTCCTAAATAGCCATGTGTATGTGTGAGCCGTCGCATTGCGTTTTACCTGACGAAATTCTATATCATACCAAAATTTGGCGATATCAATAACAATGAACTTTTAATTATAAATTTAATCCGGCATGTGCGGGATTCCGGGCTGGACGAATTTCAAATACCAGTTCTTCAAGCCTAACGTTGGTGGCAATTTTTCGTGTGGCTGAATTATCCAAGGCATGATGTAACTTTTGCTTTTCTCACACGTAAACCGTGTATGAAAATATTCTATTGCAGCCTATCTATACTAATTCATCTTTTTATAACTGAGGCAAAAGCTCAGGAAAGAAATAACGTTCAGCTTTTTTTGTCTGCATTGGATTCTATAAGAATATCTTTAAAAATCCCGGGAATGGCTGTTGCTGTTATGAAAGAAGATTCTACTCTTTTAAATGATGGCTTAGGTTTCGCAGACTTAAAAAACAAAATTAAGGTTACACCAAATACTACTTTTAGAATAGCTTCTATTACCAAAACTTTTACTTCCACACTGATTATGCAATTAGTTGAGCAGGGAAAATTAACTCTGCAAACTCCAATCTCAAAATTCGGCATTGATCTGGGTGATCCAAATATAAAAGTTAAAAATTTACTTACCCACACGTCTGAAATTGAGCCGGGAAAATATTATCAATATAACGGTTACCGCTATGGCAAATTAGGGCAGGTCATTGAAAAAGTATCGGGCATTCCTTTTTATCAATTACTGATGCAAAATATTGTGAAACCCCTGAACATGAATTTCACCGCTCCCGGTCTTCCTATTCATGATTCCTTATTCGACTTTGATATGTACACAAAAAACCATCCTGAGATGCTTCCCTTTTTTGAAAATTCATTTTCGCACCTTGCAAAAGCTTACGATGTTAATGATAAAGAAGAAATTGTTGAAACCCAATACCTCGATGAGTTTGGCGCTTTTGGCGGGTTAGCAACAAATGTAACTGACCTTTTAAAGTATTCTAAAGCTATTGACAGTAACGAATTTGTTTCTGCAAAAACCCAACAAGAAATATTTACTCCTAACCGGACAACAAATGGTGAAATAACACCTTATGGATTAGGTTGGTTTACTCAAAATTATAAGGGTATTGATTTTTATTGGCATTATGGACAGACACAAGGAGAGTCAGGTTTATTTGTAAAAGTTTCTTCAATGAAATTGACGCTTGCTGTGCTTACAAATAGTATAAAGCTGAGCAGTCCTTTTCCTCTTGGCGATGGCGATTTATTAATATCTCCGGTTGGTCAGCTTTTTTATAAATGTTTCGTGAATAAAGATGATGCCGTTTCCGGAATTGACTTTAGTCAACCTATTAATGAAATCCGGAAAGAAATCAAAGAACATTTTAAAAGTGAATACAAAGATTTTTATAATAAAGAAATAATTTCCGAAGCCACAATTGACAATTTTAAGGGCGACACTGCAAGCGCAAAAAAGCTTTATAATTTATACGCAGAATTGAATTTTAAAAATATTCAGATCAGGAAATATAATTCGATTGTGGCACAGATTAATGATGTGGGCATCAATCAGGAAATTTCCAAAAAATTTGTGCTTAAGAAGCCAACAAAAATTCAAATAACAGGTATCGGTGAAAACTGCTCGGGCGATTTTAAATCCTGGTGCGACTATGGCTGGATAGAAGATACTGAAGGGAAAATTATTTGGCGGATGCAGACACAACCTGCCGTCCCTGCCGGAGGAGCAGTAAAAAATCAGAAAGTAGAAACTGTTATTACGCTCCTTGCAGGAACATATATTCTCAAATACAAATCCGATTCGGGACATGCTTATGATAATTGGGATTCATTGCCTCCAGACAATTTCATTTGGGGTATAACATTATCTTTAATTGACTAATATTTAAGTAAACTGCTATCAACAAAAGTATCCTTCGTTGGGCGAAATTTTTATGCGAACAGTTTTTATAATCATATCAATCTTAAGCTTGACTTCATTGCAGGCACAAACAGTTGACACAAAAGCTGCTTCAGCTGACAGTACAAAGAAGGGGCTGCCATCAGCATACAATGCTGAAAGAAGGGCCCTGGTAAATCCTTCCTCAAAGCGTAAGGAAATCTTTTTGTCGAGCATCGTCTCCTGAAAGGAACGATTCGGCTGAAATGAATAACGCATTGTCCCCTGTGAGAGAAGATGCCCGGCAACAAATAATTTGGGTGTGCTAAATTTTTATGTTTATTTTGTAAGGTAAACTTACAAGTTTATATAACAAGTTTACCGATATTTAATGGAAACAAAAGAGTTAGCATCGTTATTACGTTTGGCAATTTCCGCACTGCATAAAGGTTTGCGAAAACAAACACAAGCCGTCAATACTTATTCTATGACGGAAATAGAAACCATTGGTCATTTAATGCATAATGGCTCTCTCCTGCCGACAGAATTGGCATCACTAACAAGAATTACAACACAATCCATGTCGCAGATATTGAAAAAAATGGAAGAAGAAGGTATTATTAAAAGAACCCTATCAAAAGATGATAAGCGCAAGATCTATATTTCACTTACCGCTTCAGGAAAAAAAACTGTTGAAAAAACACGCTATGAAAAAGATGAATGGCTTAAAACCACCATTGAAAAATCGTTATCAGCGAAAGAAAAAGAATTGCTTATAAAAGCGTTGCCGGTGTTAAACAAATTATCTCAAACAAATAAAACATAAACCCATGGAATGGTACAATTATTTAAGTGCATTTTTTGCAGGGGTTTTTCTTACCAATTCTGTTCCGCATTTTGTAAGCGGCATTTGCGGTAATCCTTTTCCAACGCCGTTTGCAAAACCGCCGGGCAAAGGACTTTCCTCACCAATAGTAAATGTTGCATGGAGTTTATTCAACTTAATCATTGGTTTTTTTCTTTTAAAAAAAGCAAAGATCTCTTCCGATGATGATCTTTCATTAGCAATATTTTTTACCGGTATCGCATTGATAAGTTTTTTTTCAGCGAAACATTTTACCAGGAAAGAAAAGACTAAAGATTAAGAAGATGAAGATTAGTAACGTTAGTACATTCAGGGCATTTAAAAGTACTAATTATACCCTATATTTTATCGGTCGTTCGGTTTCTCAATTCGGAACATGGATGCAGCGTACAGCAGTAGTTTGGATTGTTTATACTGCCACACATTCTGCTTTTATGCTTGGGCTTACTGTTTTTGCAGAACAGTTTCCATCGTTTTTGTTTTCTGCATTCGGCGGTGTTGCTGCAGACAGGTATGATAAATATAAAATTGTAAACATTACGCAAATAACCTCTCTTATCCAGGCATGTTTACTTGCTGTATTGGTTATGACAAACCATTATGCTATCTGGCAAATACTTGTATTGAGTGTTATACTCGGCGTTATTAATGCTTACGATGTTCCGGCAAGACAATCTATGATAAACGAAGTTGTTGTGGATAGAGCAGACTTACCAAGCGCTCTTTCGTTAAGCGCAGCAATGGCAAGTGTTGCCAGGTTATTAGGCCCGGCAGTATCAGGAATTATTTTAGAAAAATCCGGAGCAGGCATTTGCTTCTTGCTCAACGCTGCAAGTTTTGGCGCTGTAATGTTATCTATTGCATTTATGAAGAAACCGAAAACAATTCATCACAAACCAAAGAAGCATGTGCTTAAAGAACTTGCGGAAGGATTTATTTATTTAAAACAGGAAGCATCTATTGGTTTAGTGATCGTAATGCTATCTCTTATAGGCTTATTGGTATTGCCTTACGATACACTTGTTCCTGTATTTGCAAAAATTGTTTTTAAAGGAAACGCAACAACGTTCGGTTACATTACAAGTTTTATTGGCGTGGGCGCTGTTGCCGGAACTATTCTTTTAGCCTCATTAAAACAAAGTGCATCACTTAGAAAAATATTATTGTTAAGCACCGTTATTCTCGGAACAGGATTAATTTGTTTTTCTTATACCGATAATTTTTCGTTGGCAATGCCATTTGCTGTAATTATTGGGTTTGGTGCTATGGCACAGTTCACCACCTGCAATATTATTGTACAATCTGAAGCTGTTCCTGAAATGAGAGGAAGAGCCGTCAGCATTATATTAACTGCAATATTCGGCATGGTGCCTTTAGGAAGTTTAATTGTCGGTGCAGTTTCGCAAAGAATTGGTGCGCAAACCACTTTACTTTGCCAGGGCATTATTGCAATTGTTATTGCTGCTATCTTCTTTAATATTTTGAAGAAAAAAAATACACCAGGAAAAAACATTAATGAAGAACTGTTAGAAGAAGCAGAAGAAATATTTTTAAAAGAAGCATAAACAAAATAATATTCATAATAATAAAAATATAAAATGGAAAACAAAAACACCGCTTTACTGGTAATGGATATGCAGGCATCTATCGTTAGCATGTTGCCCGTAAATGCAGCACCTACAAGCAATGTAATAAAGGCTATTGCACATGCACGCAACAATGGCTTTCCTGTTATTTATATTGTGGTTGGGTTCAGACAAGGCTTACCTGAAGTAAGCAGCAACAACAAAGGTTTTTCTGCATCTAAAGAAAGATTGGCAAATACAGATATGAATGAATGGATGAAAATTGATGTTGCTGTTGCTCCGCAGGCAAATGACATTATTGTAACCAAACGCCGTGTAAGTGCATTTACGGGAAGTGATCTGGAAGTTGTTTTAAGAGCATTTGATGTAAAACATTTAGTGCTGACAGGTGTTGCAACAAGTGGCGTTGTTTTATCAACCGTTCGTGAAGCGGCAGACAAAGATTATGCTTTAACTGTTTTATCTGATGCTTGTGCAGATGGAGATGAAGAAGTACATCGTGTATTAACTACAAAAGTTTTTACGAGACAGGCAGATGTAATTACAACTGATGAATGGAGCAAGTTGTAAAGTCTTGAACTTCGCTTTGGCGCAGAAAATAGTGATAATACTGTAAATTCTTATAAAGCAGTAGATGGTTTTATCAACGGACTTTCATTAATTCTAATGTACAGTTGCATTAAACTTTACGCAAAAGAAAAAGTTAGGCTTAGAAAAACGGTCAAATCAATAAATGATGAATTTGGCCTTTTAATCGGTGTGTCTTCGGTAAATAACAAACTAACTTTAGTAACAGATAACATTACAGACTTTCAAAATATTGAAGATGTAAAAATTGAAAATTAGTTCATTCGTAAATAATACTTCTACCAACAAGGGTATCTATGTACGCAGGCTGACAGAACGTGTCTTTCAAATTTTGTTTAACTAATCAGCTCCAGTAAAATGTAAACAATGACAAACCTCACCTACGTATCACCCTGTTTAATTGTTACGGGTTTAAAGACTTCCGTTTCATTCTATGTAGATAAACTTGGCTTTGAAATCCGGTATATCGGTCCGGATGACGACCCCTATTTTGCTATTGTTGGCCGCGATAATATTTCCATTATGCTCAAGGCAGTTGCTGCTGACGTAAAACCAATTCCTAATCATACACGTCATCACTGGGCTCCTTCGGATGCGTACATTTCTGCTACAGAACCAGACAAGTTGTTTGAAGAATATCGTTCAAATGGTGTAGCATTCAGAAAGCCTATCCATGACAATAGTGATAATTTAAGGGGGTTTGAAATAGAAGATGCTGATGGGTATGTTTTATTTTTTGGACGACCTAATTCATAATAAACGGCTGGCGAAGAAAGATCATACTCATCAATATTATTCTTCACTATAGCGAACAATTTCACCAAATCAATTAAAGATGTCATACATCGCTTTTAGCTTTGCATAAACCTGTTTCAGCAAAAACAATCTTTAAATATTCGCACATGAAAAAGCTTGCCTGTTTATCATTTTTATTTATCACCAGTTTTACAGCTACACAAGCACAAGGGTTTTTAAAAGCATCCGGCAAACAGATCGTAAACGAAAAAAATGAAAATGTTGAATTAAAAGGAATTGGTTTAGGCGGATGGATGTTGCAGGAAGGTTATATGCTGAGATTGAATGGAACAAATCCGCAGTATTCTATCAGGAACAGGATCGCACAATTATTAAGCGCTGATCAAACACAGGAATTTTATGATACATGGCTCAGCAATTTTGTTACAAAAGCTGATATTGATTCTTTGTATAAATGGGGATTTAATTCTGTGCGGCTTCCTATGCATTATAATTTATTTACACTGCCTGCAGATAAAGAACCTGACTCAACAAAACAAACATGGCTTACAAAAGGATTTGCACTTACCGATAGTTTATTAAGCTGGTGCAAAGCAGATCATATGTATTTGATACTTGATCTGCATGCAGCGCCGGGCGGGCAAGGCAATGATCTGAATATTGCTGACCGTGATTCAACGAAACCTTCTTTATGGCAAAGCGAAGCCAACAAAACCAAAACAATTGAGTTGTGGCGCAGGCTTGCAGATCGTTATAAAAATGAACCCAACATTGGTGGCTATGATATTTTAAACGAACCCAACTGGGGCTTTGATGACATCAATGATAAGCATGGACAAAAAGAACAGAACAATAAACCATTGAGAGAATTGTTTGTAAACATCACCAATGCTATTCGTTCTGTTGATAAAAAACATATCATTATTATTGAAGGCAATGCATGGGGAAATAATTATAAAGGCATATTGCCTACATGGGATGATAATATAGTGCTGAGTTTTCATAAATACTGGAACAACAACGATGTTCAATCCATACAATACATTTTAGATACGCGCGATAAATTCAATGTTCCTGTTTGGTTAGGTGAAACTGGCGAGAACTCAAACACCTGGTTTACTGATGCTGTACAATTGTTTCATGCATACAATATTGGCTGGAGCTGGTGGCCTTTGAAAAAACTGGGCAACAATAATCCTTTGCAAATAAAAATGAACAACAACTACCAGCATTTGGCTGATTACTGGAATGGTAAAACAAAAAATCCGCCTAAAGAAAGTGATGTGTATAGTGGGCTGATGGAGCTTGCTATTTATACAAATATCCGTTCAAACATTGTACACAAAGATGTAATTGATGCATTGGTACGACAGCCTTACAGCAATAAAACTTTGCCTTTCAAACCAAATATTATTGATACAAAAGATTCCGTAATTAATGCAGTTGATTATGATCTCGGCAGGAATAATTATGCTTATTATGATAAAGACACAGGCAACTATTACATTTCATCAGGCGGCAGAAATGCAGGCAATAAAGGTTATGTGTATAGGAATGACGGTGTGGACATTTATAAAGATTCGGCACATTACGAAAGCTATTATATCGGCAGCATTGAAGACAGTGAATGGGTGAAATATACAGTTGATGTTAAACAACCTTTATTGTATAAATTAAAGCTCAACGTTGCTTCTGAAACAACGGGTGAAGTGACTGTTTATCTTGATGATAAAATTATTATTGATAAGAAAGAAATTGCATCAACAGGATCAAACAAGAATTGGCAAACGCTAACAATCTGCAATATTCAATTAAACAAAGGAACTCACGCAATACGCATCTGTTTTAATAAAGGCGGATTCAATTTAAAGCAGTTGATCTTTACAAAATGATCAAGGGTTTAATTGAATGATGTAATTTATTATGCTATTACTTTTATTCAATACTCTTAAAGAAGCGATTCCATCTCGGGCCATCGCTCCAGCTAAACCAAATGAGCGATGCCTTACCAACAATATTTGTTTCGGGAACATAGCCCCAGAAGCGACTGTCCTGGCTGCGGTGACGATTATCACCCATCATCCAATAATAATTGTATTTGAAAGTATAATTATTAGTGGCCTTACCATTTATTATATAACCATTTGCCGTTTGTTCTAATGTATTGTGTTCGTATGTTTCAATTGTACGCTGGTAAAGTGCAAAATTTTGAGGTGTTAATGTAATTGTTAGTCCTTTTTTAGGTATTTGCAAAGGGCCGTAATTATCCGCAGTCCATTTAAAATTGGTAGTGTCAAAAGGAAAGGTTTCGCCAAATGTCTGATCGTTTATTTCATAAATGGAAACGTTCTTTACATTCGGTTGTTTCTTCAACAAAGCAGCTTTTTCAGGTGTAAGATTGATGATGTACATTTTCCTGCTTGTATCTGCCTGTATTTCGTCTGTGTTGTCTATATCTACACCCAATGAATCTTTCAAAAAATCAACACTGAAAATATCGCCATTGGTTTCAACAAGATAATCTATCTGTGAAGAAGGCGAAACATAAGCAGGTTGATTATTCACATACAATACGCCATGCTTTACCTCTATAACATCACCGGGCATACCGGTGCAACGTTTTATGTAATTATCTGTTTTATCATACGGATGAACAAGGATAGGGAAGTTTGCATTCAATGCATCGCGGTTGCCATTATATTGTGTGCGCAAAACGTCATAGTATAATTGTTTACTGCCATAATCAGGCAAATTAATTATCGTATCGCCAACCGGAACATTAAACACTACAACATCATTTCTTTTAACGCTTGTAAAACCAGGCAATCTCTTATAAGGTAATTCTATCCATTTAAGATAGGAAGGAGTTGTGGGCATTCCCGGCATAGTATTGTGTACAAACGGAAAACTCAATGGTGTTGCGGGCAAGCGCGCACCGTAACTCATCTTGCTAACAAATAAAAAATCGTTTACAAGCAAGGTCTTTTCCATACTTTCTGTTGGAATGGTATAGGCTTCAAAAATAAAAGTGCGTATCAGTGTTGCAGCAACTACAGCAAATACAGCCGCATCAACCCATTCACGTGCAGCAGATTTTTTATAGCGCTTCATCGCATCTTCGCCAATCCATCTTACATTTTTTGAAAAGCCAACATAAGGCAGGTAAATAAAAGGAAGAAACACAAGCGCAGCATGTTGTAATAAAGTAACCTGCCCAAAGTGCATTACAAAAATTATGAGTATCCAGATAGTTACAAACTGCCCTGCTATCGGAATAAGCTGAAGCCAGAACCAAACTTTTTTCAGTTTGGTTTTTTCAACCATACACCACATGTTGTAAAACGGTATAAAAGCTTTCCATGGCGTTATGCCTGCCTTTTTAAACATGCCATAAACGCCAATGTGCCAACCAATAGTTGCAAGAATAAAAATTATCCATCCCATAATTAGTAGTTAAAAAACAAAAATAGTGATCTAACAAAGGCTGTACACTTTCCTTGAGTAAAGTTTTCTTAAATATGATGCAATGAAATTTATATTAAACAGGTAAAGAAGCTGTTTAAAGAATATTAATTTTTGTTACCGGCTAATGAACTCATGGCATTGTCACTGGAGCCTGTCCCGCACCCGATGCGGTATCGCAGTACTGCATCTGTATATTTTTATAGTGGTTCCTGTTTATAACTTTTAATTGTTTGCTGCACTATTATTTTTTAACATGCTACATAACGTTTTCAATCACCATTGCACTTGCTCCGCCGCCGCCATTACATATGCCTGCAGCGCCAAGTTTAGCATTGTTTTGTTTAAGTACGTTTATCAACGTTACTATTATTCGTGCACCACTACAACCCAATGGATGACCAATAGAAACTGCGCCACCGTTTACATTAACTTTTGATGCATCCAGTCCCATCTTTTGAACATTGGCAATACCAACAACAGAAAAAGCTTCATTCAATTCAAAGAAATCAATATCGCTGATCTGTAAACCTGCTTTTGAAACAGCTTTGGGCAAAGCAAGCGAAGGCGTTGTGGTAAACCATTCCGGCGCTTGTTCTGCATCCGCATAACTTTTTATAATGGCAATAGGTTTTATATTAAGCTCTTCAGCTTTTTCTTTGCTTATTAAAACCAAAGCCGCAGCGCCATCATTCATGGTACTTGCATTAGCAGCAGTAACAGTACCATCTTTTTGAAAAGCAGGTTTTAATTCAGGTATCTTATCAAACTTAACATTGAACGGCTCTTCATCTTTTGCAAATTTTATTGTTTCACCCTTACGCTGCGGTATTTCAACTGGTACAATCTCGTTGTCAAATTTTCCGGTGTTCCATGCCTGCTGGCTTCGCTTATAACTTTCTATGGCAAATGCATCCTGTGCTTCACGACTTATACCACACTCCTTTGCGCACAACTCTGCAGCATTGCCCATTGCGTAATTATTATAAACATCAGTCAAGCCATCTTTAGCAAGGCCGTCAACCAAATTCACATCGCCATATTTATTTCCCCATCTTAGTTTGGGTGAGTAATAAGGAACGTTGGTCATGCTTTCCATGCCGCCTGCAACAATTATATCAACATCACCCAGCATAATACTTTGCGCAGCCTGCACAATTGCTTTCATACCACTGGCGCAAACTTTATTTACTGTTGTTGCCACAACATTTTCAGGAAGGCCCGCAAACATTGATGCTTGTCTTGCAGGTGCCTGGCCAAGGTTTGCCTGCAAAACACAACCCATCAAAACCTCCTGAACCTGTTCAGGCTTTAAACCCGCTTTTTCTACTGCAGCTTTAATTGCAACAGCACCTAATTGTGTTGCTGAAAAATCTTTTAAACCTCCTCCAAAACTTCCTATGGGTGTTCTTACTGCGGATGCTATATAAACCGTTCTGTTGTTCATGAAATTATTTTTGAGTGTGTGAAGATAACAATTGTTAGTTTCCTGATTTGTTATTAATAGGCAAGGAATTATTAATAATTAGAGGCGTCAGCAAAATGTTTTTAAAAGGTTTGGCATTAAAATATTTATGGGAGTTAATACCATGCAATGAACGCAGATTAACGACTGCTTGTATTAAATCGAAAGAGAAAGTTTTGTAAACGATGGCAATGAATTGATAGCTTATAAATATGCACTTACCAAAGGAAATTTTGTGTTATCGAAAATCGGTTTGAATGTTTTATTGATAACTATTAACATGCATACCAGTATCGGTATACTTATGAAATAAGTTAATTACTCCAATAAAATCAAACTGTAAGATTCTTTTTTAAAATTCATCCCGGCATCAGCTATATAGCAAACCATAAAAATATTGTACAAATACCTGCAGCATTTTTTAAAATAATTTGTCTGAAAAAAAATTAAATGTTTTTTTGACAATTAAAAAAACATCTCTATTTTAGATTTTTATTTTTGAATAATAATTGTAAAAATTACAATTTAAAAATTGTTGTATGAAAAATGATTGCTTTATACCAGACGGGCCCGGAACATAACTATAATCCATTTTAACACCGTCAATAATAACCATCTATTTTTAAACCAAACAGGAAACTGTTTAAAACAACCAGCTATGATTTTTCGATTGCTAAAAACAAGAACTCAATTAGTTTTCAGTACTATTATTTTACTACTGATCTCAACAGGTATTAAAGCTCAAACATCTGCTATTTCAGGAGTTGTAAGAGACTCTGCAGGAGGTGTGCTTGCCGGGGCTACAATTACTGTTAAGAACGGAACTGCCAACGCCATCAGTTCTGATATTGGATCGTTTACCATCAATGCAAAAAAAGGTGATGTTATCCAGGTTACTGCAATAGGTTACGACCCGCAGGCAATTACCGTAGGTAATCAAACCACTCTGATCTTTCAGCTACATCCAAGTTACAATTCTTTAAATGAAGTAGTGGTAATAGGTTATGGCACTGTTAGAAAAAAAGATGTTACCGGTTCTGTATCTACGGTGAACGTAAGTGAAGCTGCTAAAAATCCAACGTATGATGTTGCCAAAATGCTGCAGGGACAGGTTGCCGGCGTAAGTGTGCATGGCTCAGGTGAACCGGGAGGCTATGTTCAGATTAAAATCAGAGGCATCAGCAACTTTGGTGATAATAGCCCGTTGTTTATAATCGATGGCGTTCCTGTTGAAGCGCCATACGATTTTTCACCCAGCGACATTGAATCTATCTCTATTTTAAAAGATGCTTCTGCCGGCGCCATCTACGGTTCAAGAGCTGCAACAGGAGTTGTGATTATTACAACTAAAAAAGGTAAAACCGGTGCACCGAAATTTACCTGGAACAGTTACATAGGTACACAGAATGTACCTAAAAAAATTCCTGTATTAGACAGGACCGGCTACCAGAAAGTGGTAAATGCTGCGGATGAAAATGCCGGCCTTTCACTGGCGCCTGCAAACGATCCAACCAGTTCTTATTATGTATCGGACGTAAACACAGACTGGCAGAACGAAGCGCTGAAAACCGGTGTTATCCAGGAACACACTTTAGGTGTTTCGGGTGGTACAGAATCTATCAATTACAATGTTTCGCTTGACTATTTCAACCAGACAGGTTACCAGGTTGGCCCGCAGGCATATAACCGTTATTCGTTTAACGGAGGTTTGCAAGGCAGAAAAGGAAGGTTCAGCTACGGTTTCAAACTCTATTATATGAGTTCTAAAAAAGGTAATTATTCAGGCACAAGCAATCATGCTGTGTTTGGCGGCACCGTTACCTCAATGCTTACAGCAATACCTACTATCGGTGTTTATGATTCTACCAAGAAAGGTGGTTATGCAGGAACAGATCAAACTATTCACCGTGCTATATCTGCCAATGTAGTAGGTCTTAATGAGATCGTAGATGACTGGAGTTCACGCAACAGGATATTATTAAGCGGGTGGGGACAACTGGAGATTGTAAAAAATCTTAATTATAAAATTGCCGCAAGCTACGACCGGACTGACTGGGAAAATTACCATTATGAACCCAGCTTTGATATGGGATATTATTACATAAACACACAATACCTGTATATGGACGCTACCGGGCAGCCATATACGCAGTTGACTGAGCAGACCTTAACCTATAACTTTAAAAGATCAAACCATCAACTTGATTTACTAGCCGGTTATTCTTTTCAAAAAGATTATAACCAATGGATATCAGGAAAATCTGTTGCCGATGGCGATCTTGATTTTCATAGCTTCAGTGCTGCAGATGCAAGTTCAAATACAATTACACAATGGAAAGGCACTGCAACAACAACAGGATTATTCGGAAGATTAAATTATAATTTTGCAGACAAATATTTATTTACGGCAAACTTCCGCAGGGATGGTTCTTCCAAATTTGCACCTTCTAACAGGTATGGTAATTTCGCCGGGTTTGCCGGAGCCTGGAACATTTATAACGAGTCATTTTTGCATCTGCCTAAAGCATTCAGCAGCCTTAAATTACGCGGCGGATGGGGAGAACTTGGCAGTCAGAAGAATCTTGGTTATTATGATTGGCAATCTTACATAAACAGTTCAGCCAACTATAACTTTTCAAATGTACTGGCTTCCGGTGGAACTACAGTTTCAGTTACTGATCCTAATTTAAAATGGGAAGTTGCACAAACTTCAGACGTTGGGCTTGACATGGGTTTTTTAAATAACAGTATTACTGCAACAGTTGAATACTACGATAAAGTTGCAAAAGACATTATTACCTCTTTGCCTTTACCTTACTCTGTAGGTTCAATCCCCGCATCAATTATTACCAATGCAGCTTCTGTAAAAAACACGGGTATAGAACTTACGGTTGGTTATAAAAAAACAGCAGGTAAATTCACTTACAGTGCCGATGCTAATTTCTCTACTTTAAATAATAAAGTATTAAAATTAGGCGGAACAAATAACCCGATTTATGGTTCAGGCAGTAAAACTGAAGTGGGTCGTTCTGTAGGTGAGTTATATGGTTATCAAACAGAAGGATTATTTCAAAGCCAGGAAGAGATCGACAACCATGCATTCCAGTCAGCTACAACAGCACCCGGGGATGTGATCTTTAAAGCACAGGATGCCGGTAAAAATAATGATCATACTTATATCATTACGGATGCTAACGACAGGGTATATCTTGGCAATACAATACCTACGTATTACTACGGCTTTAATTTTTCAGCAAATTATTCCAATTTTGATTTTTCAATATTCATACAGGGCAGCGGCGGAAACAAAGTTTTTAATGGAGTTTACCAGGCTTTAATGACAGGGCAATATGGTAACCAGCATACAGATGAACTAAATTTCTGGACGCCGACAAATACAAATACTAATGTTCCCCGTCCTGTTATTGGCGATCCGAATGGCAACAATCGTTTCTCTGATCTGTTTGTTGAAGATGGATCTTATGCAAGGCTTCAAAATGCTCAGATAGGTTATTCACTGCCTTCATCAACTGGCCTTATTAGGAAGCAGGTTATCTCAAGACTGCGTATTTATATCTCAGGAGAAAACTTAATAACCGTTAGTAAGTACAAAGGCTATGATCCTGATTTCATAAGCGATGGTCTATTCAGCCGCGGTTTTGATTATGGTTCATTCCCTAATCCGCGTACTTTAATGATGGGAATACAAGTGGGCTTTTAATTTTTTCACTATCAAATTATTCAACATGAAATTGTATAATTCAAAATATAATATTGCAATTTGTCTTCTGATAATATTCAGCAGTTGCGAAAAACAATTAAACCAGGTAAATCCGAATGCACAAACATCTTCATCATACTGGAAAACGCAAAGCGATGCACTGGGCGGTGTAAATGCATGTTATCAAATGTTGGTGGAAGATGGCGGTTATATGCGCTTCTCTCCCATTCTTTTAAATATCCAGGGCGATGATGTAAGAAGTAACAGTCCCTGGACAGCTATTTCAAACGTGGGTAAATTTCAGTTGGGCACAGCTGACCCTTCCGGTTATGGATGGACGTTTGATGAATTTTACCAGGGCATATCAAGGTGCAACCAGGTTTTGCAAAATGTTCCTTCCATCGATATGGACGGAGCATTAAAGAACAGGATATTAGGACAGGCATATTTTTTAAGAGGCCTCTATTATTTTCATTTGGTAAATATGTTTGGAAGCGTGCCCTTGCCTACTAACATAGCCGAAACAGTACCACAATCATCTGTTGCGGATGGATGGGAAAGAGTAAAAGAAGATTTTAAATCTGCCATTGATCTTTTACCCTTACAATATTCTTCTACGGGCGGTGTTGATGCGAATGATCTGGGTCGGGCTACCAAAGGCGCAGCTATGGCTTTTCTTGGTAAAGCCTATCTCTTCAATAAAAACTTCGACAGCGCTGCAATGCAATTTAAAAACGTTATTGATTTAGGTATTTACAGTCTTATGTCAGATTATAAAGACAACTTCACTGAAGACAATGAAAACAACGCAGAGTCAATTTTTGAGATACAGTTTTCCTTATCTGCAGGCGGCACTGATCTGCAATGGCAGGGAGTACCCGGACCAACATGGGGTTTTTATTCAGCCAGAGCCATCACATTTGGCCCGCCAAATTTTGGGTGGACGGATGTGCAGCCAACACAAACCGCGTTAAATGAATATCGCCAGGAAAAAACAGTTGATGGAAAAATAGATCCGCGTTGCCTTGTATCTATTCTGTATAATGATACGTCTGATACACACCAGGGCACAACGCCAATGTATCAAACAACTTTTCAGGATGCTTATGCTTCCAGCGCCGCTTACATGGCAGATGTTTATTGCAAAAAATATGAAAATGTTTATGGCAATAAAGTAAATGAATACGACTGGAAATCGGGTATAAATGAAAGATTAATGCGTTATGCAGATGTGCTTTTAATGTATGCTGAATGCGAAAACGAATCAGGCGACAGAGCCACATGTGCTCATTATATTCAAATGGTAAGAACAAGAGCACATTTACCTAACAGGGAAGCTGAGTTTGCGACTTATTCACAACAGCAGATGCGCGATCAGATTGGTCATGAAAGGTTACTTGAATTTTGTTTGGAAGGCCATCGTTTTGATGATATACGCAGGTGGGGCTGGCTTTCTGATGCAACAAAACTTGCCTGGTTAAAATCAAGAGATCCTGAGTTTAACAGCTATTTGCCCGGACGGGAATTGTTGCCAATTCCACAAACCGAAATTGACAATAATCCTGATGTAAAACAAAATCCTACATATTGATGAGTTAAAAAGGAATCCCTCAAACAAAGGGTTTCCTTTTTTAAATTAATTGCAAACAGAACATAAATAATACGTAATGCGTGATTCAATAAAGAATGGTTACAAAGTGAAACTTGTTTTCTGCATGTTTCTGCTTGCATACGTTTTTTCAGCCTGCAAAAAAACATCAGATACTTCTTCGGGAGGAAATACTGGCGGTGGAGATACTACTGTTGTAACTCCCCCTCCTTCTTTCGATATCAACAGCATACATGATACTTATGAAGATGTTGCATCGTTCGATGATTATTTGAAATGGGGTTCTTATAATGTGCATGATCCTTCTATAAAAAAATTCGGCGATTACTACTATTGTTACAGTACTGATGTAGCTTATGGCACTGAGGTAAGACCAGGCATACAAATAAGAAAATCAAAAGATCTCGTTGAATGGAATTTTTATGGATGGGTATTTAGTTCACTGCCCGCGATGGGTTCAGCATTTATTACACAAGAAGGCGGAACACCTAATAATGCATTATGGGCGCCATATGTAATGAAGGTGGGAAACGAATACAGGCTGTATTATTCATTGTCATCGGCAACACCGCGCTTAAGTGTTATAGGCCTTGCTACTGCATCTGCACCGGAAGGCCCGTGGACGGAAAAGGGTTTGGTAGTAACATCTACGGCTGACAATTACACGCAAACTAATGCTATTGATCCAACAGTTATTGTTACACCTTCCGGTGACCAATACATGTATTATGGTTCTGCATGGGATGGCATTTATATTTTAAAACTTGATGCTTCAACTGGTCTGGTGGCTACTGCCGGCGACAAAGGCAAGCGTATTGCAAACCGTGGTTTTACTAACGGTGTATATAACGGTAATATAGAAGGTAGTGAAGTGATCTATAATTCAACACTAAAAAAATATTACCTGTTTATTGCTTACGACTGGCTGCAGACAAAATACAATGTACGGGTTTGCAGGGCAGATAATCCTGAAGGGCCTTATTATGATTACAATAGCGTGGATGCAAATACAAATATTGATCATGGCCCGATGATTATTGCGCCATATCAATTTACGGGTCATGGCGGCTGGCAAGGTACAGCCCATTGTACCGTGTTTACAGGCGATAATGATCAATATTATATTGCACACCAGGGAAGACCGGCAGTGAATAGTTATTACATGGATTTGCATGTACGCAAACTTTTCTGGACTGATGATGGCTGGCCTGTAGCCTCACCGGAAAGATACGCGTGGGAAGATAATTCAACGGTATCAAAAGATAGTATTTCCGGCACCTGGGAGCGGATAGCTTTAAATTATACTGTTATGCCCGGTTATGGAAATGAACAGGTTTCGCCAGATATGCAGGTAGCACAAAATATTACCATCGATGCAACCGGTACATTAAACGGCGATGCCTCAAGTACGTGGTCTTACGGTGCGCCATGGCTCACACTTAAGTGGAGTAACGGCACAACTGAAAAAGTTTTTGTGCAGAATGGAAGAGATTGGGAAAACGAAAAATCAACCATAATATTTACCGGGCTTGATGATAAAGGAACTGCTGTTTGGGGAAAGAAAACGTAATTTTTATTTTCAAATTTTTACCACTAATAATAAACTAAATTTTGGCTGAGCCAGTTTAATTATTAATGTGACAATTAATTTTTCGTGATTGTTTATGGTTTATAGATATTTTTGAATGATATCAAATTCTAAACACAAATAACTGCCAACTATTTTAAACTATGCAACTAAAGCGTTATACACATCAGAACAGAATGCTGTTGGCAGTTGACTGTATTATATTTGGATTTGATGGTACTCATTTAAAGTTATTGTTGATTAAACGAGGTTTTGAGCCCCAAAAAGGGCGCTGGAGTTTGATGGGTGGTTTTGTAACATCTGAGGAAAATATCAACCAGGCTGCAGCACGTATTTTAAAACAACTAACAGGACTCACAGATATTTACCTTGAACAACTTGCAGGTTTCGGCGATCCTCATCGCGATCCTACTGAACGCACTGTTTCTATTGCTTATTTTGCTTTGATAGACATAAATAAATATGAAGAACAATTAAGCCATGAATACAGCGCAGAATGGTTTTCATTAAAAAAATTGCCATCAGTTATATTCGATCACAAAGAAATGATTGAAATGGCAAAAGAAAAGCTAAGATATAAAGCCGCATTTCATCCTGTATTGTTTGAATTGCTTCCGGAGAAGTTTACGATTCCACATTTGCAAACTTTGTATGAAGATGTTTATAATAAGGTATTGGATAAAGGCAATTTCAGTAGAAAAATATTATCAACAGGACTGTTGGTAAAACAAAAAGACAAAGAAAAGAACGGTTCAAAAAAAGGCGCGTTTTATTATAAGCTGGATAAACGAAAATACCAGTTAAAATTCAATTCATTTCTCAACTTCATTCCGAATCCGGAAGTACAATCTAAATAATCGGCTGATAATTTTCATCGATATTGTATCAATATAAAAATAAATGTATTTTTGACAAATAAAAAATATAGTACTTTTAGCACGCCATCACAAAAATATTTTTTTAGTTTTTCAAAAAAATACAAACGATAGGGTTATATGAAAATTGATCTCACGGTGTTTTGCCGCGATAAAATTTTTAAACAACTTTTTGTTTTTCGTCTAATAAGAAAACGGGAACCGGTTTCCACCGGCTCCCCTGTATACTTAACTGAACAGAAAAGATCTTTCACCACTAAAAATCTGAATTATTAAAATGAAGCTTACACGCATAATATTTGTTGCCATATTATTATCATCATCAAGCTTTTTATATGCTCAGCCGATCATTGTAAAAGCTGATAACCCGACTGCAACTATTCAGCCGACTATGTGGGGAATATTTTTTGAAGATATAAATTTTGCTGCTGATGGCGGCTTGTATGCAGAACTTGTTAAGAACCGTTCATTTGAATTTGCTGCGCCGATGATGGGTTGGACCCTTCAGCAACAAACACCTAATACAGGAACTGTTTTAGTTACGAACAGGCTTGGAACAGATAGCTCAAACCCCCGCTACATAAGAGTTACACGCAATACTGAAACAGGAAATTTCGGGTTGACGAATGAAGGCTTTCGCGGTATGGGCATCAAACAAAATGAACAATATAATTTTTCTGTTTTGGCTAAACCTGAAAGCGGAAATATTACACTGCATGTGCAATTGGTTGACAGCACAGGTAAAAGTTTTGGAGAATCTCAATCCATAAACATTTCAGGTAATAACTGGCAACAATATAAAACAAGTTTTACAGCAACAGGTACTGCACTTAAAGCAAAAATGAGTGTATGGTTTGAAGGAAAAGGCGTTGCCGATCTTGATATGATCTCTTTGTTTCCTCAACACACATGGAAAGAAAGACCGAATGGTTTGCGTGCAGATCTTGTTCAGTTATTAGCTGATATGAAACCCGGTTTTATTCGCTTTCCCGGTGGTTGCATTGTTGAGGGAAGAGAACTGGCAACGCGCTATCAATGGAAAAAAACAGTTGGTCCCGTTGAAGATCGCAAGGTTATTGTGAACCGCTGGAACACTGAGTTTGCACATCGCCCCACGCCTGACTATTTTCAAAGTTTCGGGCTCGGCTTTTATGAATATTTCCAGTTGGCTGAAGATATTGGCGCTTCACCATTGCCTATTCTTAACTGCGGCATGGCCTGCCAGTTTAATACAGCAGAGGTGGTTGATACAACTCAACTCGATCCATATATCCAGGATGCATTGGATCTGATCGAATTTGCCAACGGGGATGCTTCAACAAAATGGGGACATCTGCGTGAAGTGATGGGTCATCCTGCTCCTTTCAATCTTAAACTGATGGGCGTAGGCAACGAACAATGGGGCCCGCAATACATTGAACGCTATAAAATTTTTACGAGAGCAATCAAATCAAAATATCCAAACATTCAATTAGTGAATAGTGTTGGCCCATCTCCTGATGGAGATATGTTTAATTTTTTGAATGATACCTTAAGAGCATTACATGCAGATATCCTCGATGAACATTATTATCAGTCACCTTCATGGTTTCAAAACCATGCAACCCGTTATGATAATTATGACAGGAACGGTCCCAAAATTTTTGCAGGCGAATATGCTGCACAGAGTGTTGCCACGGTTAGTCCTTTAAATAAAAACAACTGGTTGTGCGCTTTGTCTGAAGCTGCATTCATGACCGGCCTGGAACGCAATGCTGATGTTGTAAAGATGGCTTCCTATGCACCTTTGTTTGCGCATGTTGATGGCTGGCAATGGACACCTGATCTTATCTGGTTCAACAATCTTAATTCATACGGTACACCTGATTATTATGTGCAGAAATTGTTTTCAGATAATAAAGGTTCGAATGAAGTTGCTATCCTTATGAATAATGAGGCATTGAAAGGTAAAGACAGCCTGTATGCATCAGCCTGCACAGATGCTGCTTCAAATGAACTGGTACTTAAAATTGTGAACACATCTTCTCAGCCAGTATCAAAACAAATAAATATCGACAGTAAAAAGAAGGCTGATGCAAAAGCAACAATAACCATGTTGCAAAGCAGCAATCTTGATGCAGTGAATTCAATTGAATCACCACAAAATATTAGTCCGCAAACAAATGAAATAGATGTAAAGGGCAAACAGCTAAGCTTAACATTAAGTCCTTATTCTTTTACAATTGTTCGTGTAAAGATGTTATGATAATTGATGAACAAACTTTATAAAATAGCATGTTTAATTGTTGGCCTAACGGTTTGCTTATTATCAAATGCGCAAACCGATACAGTAATTTCAGTTCATGATCCTGTTATTATAAGGCAAGACAGTGCATACTATATTTTTTGTACAGGTTTTGGTATATCAGTTTTTTCTTCAACCGATATGAAAAACTGGAAGAAGGAAAAACCTGTATTTGCAAAAGCACCGCAATGGGCAATGCAAACAATTCCGGGTTTTGTCGGACATATATGGGCGCCCGATATAAGTTATCACAACAACGAATATTATTTGTATTACGCTGTTTCTGCTTTTGGAAAAAATGCTTCAGCCATTGGATTAGCAACTAATAAAACATTGGATCCTTCAGATAAAAATTTTAATTGGATTGATCATGGGAAAGTAATTCAATCGGTGCCGGGGCGGGATATGTGGAATGCGATCGATCCGAATTTAATTTATGTTGAAAATGAACCCTGGCTTGCATTTGGCTCATTCTGGAGTGGTATAAAACTGGTTAAACTTGATAGCAGTTTAACCAGGCCAGCCGAGCCGGAAAAATGGTTTACTATTGCAAGCCGTTCGAGAAATTATATACTGCCCGATAGTGTTGCCGGCGACGCAGCAATTGAAGCCCCATTCATTTATAAGAAAGATAATTATTACTATCTCTTTGTTTCATTTGATTATTGTTGCCGAGGTGAAAAGAGTACTTATAAAATGATGGTGGGAAGAAGCGAAAAAGTGTACGGCCCCTATGTTGATAAAGATGGTGTACCGATGAATCTTGGAGGTGGTTCATTACTGTTGGAAGGAGATAAAGACTGGAATGGTGTTGGCCATAATGCAGTGGCAAATTTTAACGGCGTTGATTATCTTATATTTCATGCTTATGATGCGCATGACAATGGCAAGCCGAAATTGCGCATTGAGAAATTGATTTGGTTTAATGGGTGGCCTTTTGTTTTCAAACAAAGAAATAATTGAGATTTTATACAGAAGATTGAAACATATTGTTGAATAGTACCGCAAAAGAAAATCAAACTTTGCCAGCAATGTTTATAAAACAAAAACATTTGTCCAATAGCTTATAATTTTATTCATCATCATTAAAAAAATAAAAATGACACGATTGTTTTATTGCTTAAGTTTTATAGCATCCATTTTATTTATTTCCTGTAATTCAACAGAAACTGCCGCAACAACCGGTGTAACAAAAAAAGATTGGGATGAGGCAGATAACCAGCAGGTTTACCTTTATACGCTCACCAACAAAGAAGGTGATGTTGTAACCATAAGCAGTTATGGCGGCACTATTACATCGTGGGTAATGCCTGATAAAAATGGCAACAAAAGCAGTATTGTTATGGGCTTCGACAGTATAACCCAATACCTGGAACATCCGCCTTATTTTGGTGCACTGGTTGGCCGTTACGGCAACCGCATTGCTAAAGCGCAATTTAAATTGGGCGACAGCGTTTATCATCTCGCTGCAAACAATGGCCCTAACAGTTTACATGGCGGTTTAAAAGGCTTTGATAAAATTGTGTGGGATGTATCTGTTCCTGATTCAACAACGCCATCAATCACTTTAAAATATGTAAGTAAAGATGGCGAAGAAGGTTATCCTGGTAATCTTAATGTAACAGTAGTGTATACATTGAGCGATGATGATGGATTGAAGATTGATTATACTGCAACAACAGATAAACCAACGCCGCTTAATTTAACCAACCACAGCTATTTTAATCTTACAGGCAGTCCGAAAAATTCTATTCTTGATCATACATTAATGATTGATGCAGATGCATACACGCCTGTTGATTCAACATTGATTCCAACTGGCGAATTAAAGGCCGTGAAAGGAACTCCGTTCGATTTTACTACTGCAAAAAAGATTGGACGTGATATTGATTCAGTGCCGGGTGGCTACGATCACAATTTTGTGTTGAATAAAAAAGATACATCATTGCAAAAAGTGGCAACGCTTAGTGATTCAGTTAGCGGAAGGCAATTGGATGTTTATACAACACAACCAGGTCTTCAATTTTATACAGGTAATTTCTTAGATGGAAAATTTGTGAACAGGGATGGCAGTCCATTGAATCTTCATACAGCGCTTTGCATGGAAACACAGCATTTTCCTGATTCACCTAATCAACCTGCATTTCCATCAACCATTTTAAAACCGGGTGAAGTGTATCACAACGTAACAGAATATAAGTTGAGCTTGATAAAATAATAATAGTGAGTAGGCAGTAGTGAATGTTAGTTTGCAATTTAAAACTTTCAGTTGTAATCTCACTACTCATTACAGGTAACAAATAATGAATAATTAATTTTAATTGTAAATTTGACAATTAAAAAAAATAATTCTATCTTGCTCAGCAAAGGCAGCCTGCAATATGAATACAGCTTATGTTATAGGAGTTGATTACGGAACAGATTCTGTTCGTTCAATAATTGTAAATACAGCGAACGGACAGGAAGTCGCATCTGATGTTTTTTATTATCCCCGCTGGAAAAACCAGTTGTATTGTGATGTATCCGTCAATCAGTTTCGCCAGCATCCGCTTGATTATATTGAAGGCCTGGAACAAACCATTAAAAGATGTTTGCTGCAGGCAGGAGCAAATGTTTCGGCTAACATAAAAGCTATTTCCATTGATACAACAGGCTCCTCTCCTGTTATCGTTAACAAACAAGGAACACCACTTGCAATGACACCTGGGTTCGAAACGGATCCCAATGCCATGTTCATTTTATGGAAAGATCATACAGGCGTAAAAGAAGCCACTGAAATAAATGAACATGCTGCAAAGTTTGATGTGAACTATTTGCAATACGTTGGCGGTATTTATTCTTCAGAATGGTTTTGGGCAAAGCTTTTACACGTATTGCGTGCAGATGAAAAAGTAAAAGATGCTGCTTACTCATTTGTTGAGCATTGCGACTGGATCCCGTTTCTTTTAACGGGCGGCAATGATGTAGCAACAATGAAAAGAGGCATTTGCTCTGCTGGTCACAAAGCATTGTTTGCAAAAGAATTTGGCGGGCTTCCTCCAAATGAATTTTTTAAATCACTTGATCCGTTGCTTGATGGTTTTACATCAAGGCTTTTCAATAAAGCTTACACATCATCAGAATGCACAGGTAATCTCTCAAGTGAATGGGCAGAACGTTTGGGCTTATCAACAGATGTTGTTATTGGTGTTGGTGCATTTGATGCGCACATGGGCGCTGTTGGTGGGCAGATCGAACCTTATTATTTAAGCAAAGTAATGGGCACGTCAACCTGCGATATTTTAGTTGTACCTGAAGATGATGTAAAAGATATTTTAGTTAAAGGTATTTGCGGGCAGGTGCCGGGTTCTGTTATTCCGGGAATGATGGGTATGGAAGCAGGCCAGTCTGCATTTGGAGATGCCTATGCCTGGTTCAGAAATTTATTGATGTGGCCTTTCAAACAAATGCTTAATCAATCAGACATAATTGATGCAGATAAAATAAAAGCTTTGATTGATGAAAGTGAAAACAAGTTGATCGCAGAACTATCAAAATATGCTGAGCAGCTTGGAATAAATGAAGATGATGAATTGGCTGTTGATTGGTTCAATGGCAGAAGAACACCTGATGCCAATCAAATGCTGGAAGGTGGTTTTTATGGCCTGAGCCTTGGTAGCAATGCACCTCGAATGTTTAAAGCAGTTGTTGAATCAACATGCTTTGGTGCAAAAGCGATTGTTGAAAGATTTATCGAAGAAAAAATTCCTGTAAAAGGTTTAATAGGTATGGGTGGTGTTGCAAAAAAATCTCCTTTCATTATGCAGATGATGGCTGATATTATGCAGATGCCTATCCGCATACATAAAAGCGAGCAAACCTGTGCAGCCGGCGCAGCAATGTTTGCTGCAACAGCAGCAGGATTGTATAATAAAGTAGAAGATGCCATGCAGGCAATGGGCCGCGGTTTTGAAACAACATTTTATCCTGATGCATCAAAAGCTGAAGTGTATCAGAAACGCTATGAACGTTATAAAAAATTTGGCCACGCTATCGAAGAACTTACCATGAATTAGTATTAACCACCAACATCAGCATATAATATGAAAAAAATCACTGCAACTATTTTTATTGCATGTATATTTTACGCGTCGTTTGCGCAACAAACGGTAAATATGCAAATAAATTCCAAAGCAAATAATCAAAAAATAAGCAAGTATATCTACGGACACTTTGCGGAAGACCTTGGCCGTTGCATATATGGCGGCTTTTGGGTTGATTCAAATTTGAATGTTCCTAAAAATGACCGCATTCGTTTAGATGTTGTTGATGCATTAAAGAAGATTCAGATACCGGATTTGCGTTGGCCTGGTGGTTGTTTTGCAGATCAGTATCACTGGAGTGATGGCATTGGTGAAAGAAGCAAAAGGCCTGTACGCGTGAATACAACATGGGGCATGGTAGAAGATGATAACAGTTTTGGCACTGATGAATTTTTAAAGCTGTGCGACCTTATCGGATGTGAACCCTACATTGCAGGAAATGTTGGAACAGGCACACCAAAAGAAATGGAAGACTGGCTTGAGTATTTAAATTATAATGGCAAAAGTACATTGGCTGATATGCGCAGAAAAAATGGTCATGATGCGCCTTATAATGTTTCATTGTGGGGTGTGGGAAATGAAAGTTGGGGTTGTGGTGGCAGCATGACACCTGAGTTTTATTCCAACCAGTTTAAGCGTTATGCAGAGTTTTGTAAAAACTATCCCGGAACCTCGCTCAAAAAGATTGCAAGCGGTTCAAACGGCGATGATTATAACTGGACTGATGTATGTATGAAAAATATTCCCTTGTGGATGATGTGGGGAATATCCATGCATTATTATACCATTACCAATACCTGGCAACATAAAGGCTCTGCTACAGGTTTTACTGAAGAAGAATATTTTAAGGCATTGAAAAGTTGCTTGCATATTGAAGATCTAATTAATAAACATTCTGCAATAATGGATAAATATGATCCGCAGAAAAAAGTGGCATTGGCTGTTGATGAATGGGGAATATGGACAGATGCTGAGCCCGGAACCAACCCTGCTTTTTTATACCAGCAGAATAGTTTACGCGATGCATTGATAGCAGCATCAACATTAAACATTTTCAATAACCATTGCGATCGTGTGCGCATGGCAAATCTTGCCCAGGCAGTAAACGTATTACAGTCACTTATTTTAACAGATAAAGAAAAGATGGTGCTTACGCCTACTTACTATGTTTTTGATCTGTATAAATATCATCAGAACGCAATATTATTGCCTGCTAATTTTTATAGCCCGGATTATAATTTTGGAAGTGACAGCATTCCTGCAATCAATGCATCGGCATCAAGAGACAGCAACGGTATTATTCATATAACATTGGTAAATCTTGATCCTAAAAACAAAATTTCTGTAAATACAAGTTTGAATGGTTCATCATGGAAGCAAACTGAAGGGCAAATATTGACTTCAAAAAATTTTACAGACATCAACACATTTGATGATCCGAATAAAGTAAAGCTTGCAGCATTCACTGATTTTAAAAAGAATGGTGATGAATTAACTGTAAATCTTCCGCCAATGTCTGTAACGCTTATCACACTTAAATAATTCATGAGCAAATACGACTATATAAAAGAAGAAGCATTCAAAGCAAACATGCAGTTGCCTGAATTGAAATTAGTGCTGTTTACTTTTGGAAATGTAAGTGCAGCAGACAGGAATCTTGGTGTGTTTGCCATTAAACCAAGCGGTGTACCTTATGAAGAATTATCTGCAGATAAAATGGTGATCGTTGACTTTGATGGCAAAACTGTTGAAGGCGATCTTCGTCCTTCTTCTGATACGCTTACGCATGCAGTTTTATACAAGCATTGGGAAAAGATAAATGGCATTGTGCATACACATTCAACTTATGCAACAGCATGGGCGCAAAGCCTGCGTGATATCCCTATTTACGGAACAACACATGCAGATCATACAACTGCGGATATCCCATGTGCTGCACCGATGAACGATGAAATGATCAAAGGCAACTATGAATACGAAACAGGTTTCCAGATCATTAATGCATTAAAAGAAAAAAAATTAAGTTACGAAGATGTTGAGATGATGTTAGTCGGAAATCATGCGCCTTTTACATGGGGGAAAACGGCAGCGAAGGCAGTGTACAACAGCGCTGTGCTGGAAGAGATCGCAAAGATGGCTTATATAACGGAATCGATCAAAGCAGATGCGTTGCGGTTAAAAGATGCATTGATAAAAAAACATTTTGAAAGAAAGCATGGGCCTGATAGTTATTATGGGCAAGTGTGATTGAACCACAAAGGCACTAAGACACAAAATCTTTGTGATGCTTAGTGTATTCGTGTCTTAGCGGTTGAAAACTTCAATACATTAGATGCTTTGCTGCTGCATGTTTCACCTGTGAAATAGAATTTTTATGAAAAAAGTTTTGTTATCATTTATGTTGATGTGTGCGTATAAATTATATGCACAAAACAAAGACTATACGCACGTTGCTGTGCCATTTACTTCTGTAAAACTTACAGATAGTTTTTGGTTACCAAGATTGAGAACAAATGCGGAAGTAACCATTCCTGCCTCTTTTGCAAGATGTGAAAGTACAGGTCGCGTTAAGAATTTTGAAATGGCTGCTGCGCATGCCGGTAAGTTTTGCACTGTTTATCCTTTTGACGATACAGATATTTATAAAACCATTGAAGGCGCATCTTATTCATTAAGAATTTTTCCAAATCCCGAACTTGAAAAATATATTGATTCATTGATCGCCATCGTTGGTAAAGCGCAGGAACCTGATGGATATTTATATACAGCCAGAACAATCGATCCTGCACATCCGCACCCATGGTCAGGCACACAGAGATGGCAGAAAGAAAGAGAGCTCAGTCATGAATTGTACAATGCAGGACATTTATATGAAGCTGCTGTTGCACATTACCAGGCAACAGGCAAAACCAATTTGCTCAACATCGCATTAAAAAATGCAAATCTTGTTTGCGCAACATTTGGTCCTGACAAACTACACGTTGCACCCGGCCATGAGATTGTTGAAATGGGTTTGGTGAAATTATATCGTATAACAGGCAAGCCTGAATATTTACAAACAGCAAAATTTTTTATTGAGCAAAGAGGCCATTACGATGGTTATGACAGCACCAGCCGCGATGAATGGAAGAATGGTTCTTACTGGCAGGACAATAAACCGGTAGTCGATCAAACAGAAGCAACAGGTCATGCAGTGCGTGCAGGCTATTTATATTCTGCTGTTGCAGATGTTGCAGCACTTACAGGAGACCAACAGTTTTTAAAAGCGATCGATACAATTTGGAACAACGTTGTATCAAAGAAGATGTATGTGCAAGGCGGCGTTGGTTCTGTACCCGATGGAGAACGCTTTGGTGATAATTATGAATTACCTAATGCAACAGCATATAATGAAACCTGCGCAGCTATTGCACAGGCTTTCTGGAATCAACGCATGTTTATGTTGCATGGCGATTCAAAGTATATAGATGTACTAGAAAAGGTTATGTACAATGGTTTGATATCAGGCATTGGCCTGGATGGCAAATCATTTTTTTATACAAATGCCATGCAGGTAAAATCAACTTCACACAGTGAGGTTGAAGAAGAAAGATCAGGATGGTTTGTTTGCTCCTGCTGTCCTACAAATCTTGTTCGTTTTTTGCCTGCAGTTCCGGGTTATATCTATGCACAAAAAGATGATCAGTTGTATGTAAACCTTTTTATAAGCAGCACAGCAAACATCAATGTAAAAAATACAAATGTTGAAATTGTACAGCAGAATAATTATCCATGGGATGGTGATTTAAAATTTACTGTCAACCCAAAATCAGCAACAGATTTTACAGTGCGTATGCGCATTCCGGGTTGGGCGCGCAATGAAGAAATGCCTTCTGATCTATACAATTTTCAATCTGTCGATGATGAACCTGTTGTAATAAAAGTAAATGGTGAAGCAGTGAATTATGCTATAGAAAATGGATATGCTGTATTGAACAAAAAATGGAAGAAAGATGATAAGGTCGAAATGATATTACCCATGCCTGTAAGAAGAGTGATAGCTAATAATAAGCTTGTTGAAGACCAGGGCAAAGTTGCATTGCAGCGAGGACCAATTATGTATTGTGCTGAATGGATTGATAACGATGGAAAAGCTGCAAACATCATCTTACCTGGTAATACAACATTCACTGAAAGTTTTAAACCCAATGTATTAAATGGTGTTGAAGAAGTCACTGCGCAAGTGCCTGCGATTATTGTAGATTCAACAAATAATTCAGTAAAAACAGTGCAGCAAAAATTTACTGCCATTCCTTATTATGCATGGGCAAACCGTGGCAAAGGTGAAATGGTGGTTTGGTTTCCGCAGCGTGTTAGTGATATAGATATTATTGCAAGCATTCAGCAACAAAAACAACAACCAAAATAAAATTATATGATCGACTTAAAGAGTCAAGCGGTTTGGTTCATTACCGGCAGCCAGCATTTGTATGGCGAAGAAACATTGAAACAGGTTGCTGCACATTCGCAGGAAATTGCTGCATATTTGAATGCTGCAAAAGAAATTCCTGTACAAATAATTTTCAAACCAACTGTAAAAACACCGGAAGAAATTTTAGCTGCATGTAAAGCAGCAAATGATTCACAAGATTGCATAGGCATTATTACATGGATGCATACCTTCTCTCCTGCCAAGATGTGGATCAACGGTTTGAAAATTTTGCAAAAACCTTTATTGCATTTGCATACACAATTCAATCGCGATATTCCATGGAATGATATTGACATGGATTTTATGAACCTGAATCAAAGCGCACATGGCGACCGTGAGTTTGGTTTTATGGTGAGCCGCTTGCGCATTGAAAGAAAAGTTGTTGTTGGTTACTGGCAAGATGATTTAACACTAAAAAGTATTGCAGTATGGTGCCGTGCTGCAGCCGGTTGGAATGATTGGCAGGGCGCAAAATTTGTTCGTTTTGGAGATAACATGCGCTATGTTGCTGTAACAGATGGTGATAAAGTAGAAGCAGAATATAAGTTTGGATTTTCGGTGAATACGCATGGCATTGGTGATCTGGTAAAAGTTATTAATGCGATAAGCGATGCTGATGTAGATACATTAATTAAAGAATATGAAGACAGTTATACATTAAGTTCCGCATTACAAAAAAAAGGAACGCAACATCAGTCATTAAAAGATGCAGCAAGAATTGAATTAGGTTTAAAAACATTTTTGGAAGATGGAAATTTCAAAGGCTTTACAGATACATTTGAAGACCTGCATGGCATGGTGCAATTGCCCGGTATTGCTGCACAAAGAATGATGGAAGCAGGTTATGGTTTTGCCGGCGAAGGCGATTGGAAAACAGTTGCATTGGTACGCGCAATGAAAGTAATGGCGCAGGGATTAAAAGGCGGCAACAGTTTTATGGAAGATTACACGTATCATTTTGAACCCAATAATGAAATGGTGTTAGGTGCGCATATGTTAGAGATATGTTCATCTATTGCAAACAAAAAACCTTCGTGTGAAATTCATCCTTTAGGTATTGGTGGCAAAGCCGATCCTGTGCGATTGGTGTTTGATGTTGATGGTGGCGCTGCATTAAATGTATCTGTCATTGATATGGGCAATCGTTTCAGAATGTTGGTGAATGAAGTGGAAGCTGTTAAACCCAAACATAAATTGCCAAAACTGCCTGTAGCACGGGTTTTATGGAAGCCAATGCCTGATATGAAAACTGGTTGCGCCGCATGGATATATGCAGGCGGTGCACATCATACATGTTATAGTCAAAACCTGACCAGCGAACATTTGAGTGACTTTTCATCAATGGCAAATATTGAATTTGTTTTAATTGATAAGAATACGAATCTCTACAATTTAAAAAATGAATTAAGATGGAGCGAAGTTTATTACAGGTAAACATGTATTTGCATTAGATTGCGCACGCTTAAAATTTATAATCAAACCATCAAATAACGATTGAACCTATCATGAGCAAGCTACTCCTCCAAGACAAATTGATCTTTATTGTTTACTTTATTATTGTTTCCAGCTATGGATATTATATTTATCGCAAAAAGAAAAAAGCCGTTTCTGCAACGCATGATTTCTTTTTAGCAGAAGGTTCGCTTACATGGTGGGCGATCGGCGCATCACTGATAGCATCAAATATTTCCGCGGAACAATTTATAGGCATGAGTGGCAATGGTTATACCATTGGTATTGCTGTTGCTGCTTACGAATGGATAGCCGCAATTGCTTTAATAATTGTTGCAGTTTGGTTTATACCCATTTACTTAAAGAACAAAATTTTCACGATGCCGCAGTTCTTAAAAACGCGGTATAACGAAACGGTTGCTTTAATAATGGCCATCTTCTGGTTGTTCTTATATGTGTTTGTAAACCTTACTTCAATTTTGTTTTTGGGTGCTGTTGCCATCAATAATTTAACCGGTGGAAGTGAGAACAATTTTCATATCATTATTATCCTGTTATCCATCTTTGCTGTATTTATTACTTTAGGTGGAATGAAAGTGATTGGTTTTACTGATGTAATTCAGGTATCTGTTTTGATCATCGGTGGCCTTGCTACAACTTATGTAGCCTTAACCGTTGTAAGTAAAGAATTTGGTTATGGTGAAAATGCGCTTGCTGGTTTTAATGCGTTGATCAAAAATGCGCCTGATCATTTCCACATGATCTTTGCAAAACCCGACGCAAACTCATCACAACATGATGTAGATAATTATTTAACCATACCGGGATTATTATCTTATGCTGCAGGTATCTGGATCGTTAACCTGAATTATTGGGGATGTAATCAATACATAACACAACGTGCTTTAGGTGCAGATCTGCAAACGGCACGTAAAGGAATTTTGTTTGCGGGGTTTCTGAAATTATTAATGCCTGTAATTGTAATGCTACCCGGTATTGCTGCTTATGTTTTACATCAGAAAGGCTTGTTGCAATCTGAAATGCTGGCAAACAGCAAGAACGGGCAGGTTGTTTCAGACAATGCATATTCTGCTATTCTTGGTTATTTACCCAATGGACTGATCGGTCTATCATTGGCTGCATTAACCGCCGCTATTGTGGCATCACTGGCAGGCAAGGCAAACAGCATATCAACTATATTCACTTTAGACGTCTATAAAAAATACATCAATAAAGAAGCATCAGAACAGAAGATGGTTTGGATAGGACGATTAACTATTCTTGCCGCACTTATTGTTTCTATATTATTAACATGGCATGATGCATTAGGCATTGGCGGAGAAGGCGGCTTTACCTTCATTCAAAAATATACAGGCTTCATAAGCCCAGGTGTATTTGCGATTTTCATACTTGGCTTTTTCTGGAAACGCACTACAGGCGCTGCAGCCGTTGCGGGTGTTATTGTTGGTTTCTTATTATCGGTGGTGTTTAATGTATATGCGCCAACATGGTTTGGGCCTGATACATGGTTCTATACAGCATACAAAAACAGTAGTGGCGCTTACGAAATACCCTTCCACATTTGTATGGGACTTGCATTTATGTTTACAGTGATTGTAATGGTATTGATGAGTTTGACCGGACCAAAAATCAATCCTAAAGCATTGGTGCTTGATAAAGGAATGTTCAAAGTTAGCCCCGGTATTTTAGCAATGATCGTTGTTACATTGATGATCATATCATTATTGTATGTAAGATTCTGGTAACATCACTAAGTTTATATTATAAAGAAAACGCTCCGCTACATGGAGCGTTTTTTATTAAGCCAGTTTTAGTTTTTCTATTCCGTACAAAACATGATGGCATAAAGGATGCGATGATTCAATGTTCGGGTGATCGAACTCACCTTGTTTTTTCATACCGATCCGTTCCATAACTTTTATTGATCTTGTATTAAGCATAGAAGTAAAAGAAAATATTTTATCGAAGTTCAATGTCTCAAATCCATAGTGTAGGCAAGCCTTTGCTGCTTCAGTAGCATAACCTTTATTCCACGATGATTGCTGCAAGCGCCAGCCAATTTCAACGCAGGGCGTGAAATAACTTGTAAAAGATGGAATCATAAAACCTGTGTACCCAATAAATGTTTTCGTTGAAAGATCATCGATTGCTAACAATCCAAAAGCATGTTTATCAAAGTGAGACCGTATTCTTTTAACCATCGCGATGGTCTCGTCGTAATTAAGTGTTGAAGGAAAATAACGCATCACCTCTGCATCTTCATTCATTGCAGTAAACGGAATAACATCTTCCTCTTTCCATTTGCGTAAGCCCAATCGTTCTGTTATGATAACATAATCGTTCATTACTTCATGTTAGTTTGAGTGATCTACCACAATCAACCATTTGCCATTTATTTTTCTGAACAATAAAGTAAAAATTCCGCCCACATCTCCGGCAGATCTTTTTAAATACCAGTTGCCCATCACAAAATAATACTCGGGAGAAAGTTGTTTCAATTGTAAAAGTTTAAAAGAAAGTTTGCCCATTGTAGCTGTATCAGGATAACTTTTTTTATAGTGTTCTAAAGTCGATTTCCATCCGTAAGTTGGGGGATTGCTTACAAACAATAAACTATCGCTTTGCCAATAGGTTTGCATAAAGCCATCAATGTTGCCATTGTTCCAGTCTTTAATTTGTTTATTCATTGCATTACGAATAGCAGTTTCATCGTTCGTTTGTGCATTGCAATAAAAGGCTGCGCTGTAAAAACAAAACAGCAACAAAAGTTTTTTCATCAGAAACTTATTTTTGAAAAGATACTGGAATGACTATTTGAACAAGCTGAAGATCCAGTCAACAAGCGCAATAATAATGATGGCGCCAACAACAATTATCCCAATAACATACGGCATCAATCTTTGCTTTTCCCTGTCGTCATCACTCATCATAACATGAAAGTAAAACAAAACTTTTTTGTATGATAAAAAGTGTTCCAAAATTCAAAACATAATAACATATTGAATTGAATAAAATGCCTTAACCTTTTATTTATTTTCTTTGCATGTATAATTTTTTGTGGAGATAAATAAATACATAGATCACACTCTATTAAAGCCAACGGCTCTAATAGAAGAAATTAAAAAGCTTTGTGCCGAAGCAAAACAGTACGATTTTGCGGCTGTTTGCGTGCCACCGCCGATGATAAAAATTGCAAAGGAGGAGTTGGAAAATTCAGCAATTAAAATTGCAACAGTTATTGGCTTTCCTTTCGGGTATTCGGCCATTGAGGCAAAAATCGCAGAAAGCATTTTAGCGATCATTGACGGAGCCGATGAATTGGATATTGTTATCAATCTAATCGCATTAAAGAATAACGATTGGGAATATTTAGCCAACGAGATCAATCATTTGATGCCCGTTATCAAACAAAAAAATAAAGTTGTAAAACTGATAATAGAAAGTGGTGTACTTACAGATGAAGAGATTATTCGTTGCTGCGATTTATATGGCGCAACAGGCGTTGATTTTTTAAAAACTTCAACCGGTTATGCTGAAAAAGGTGTAAGCGCTCATGCAGTTAAATTAATGCGTTTGTATTTGCCGGAGCATGTGCAGATAAAAGCATCAGGTGGAATTAAAACATATGCTTTTGCAAAAGAACTGATAGATGCAGGCGCAACAAGAATCGGCTGCAGTGCCAGTGTACAGATAGTTTCACAAATGATATAATATTATTTTAATTATTTTGCCTGCCTGAATGTTGGTGAAGAGTTTGTAACAGTGTACCGAATTAATCATAGAATGAAACAATTTTTTTTAGCATTATTTATTTTCAGTGCAACAATATGCAGCGCGCAATCTGCAGATACTATTATTGTTCATAAAGATCCGCGGCTTGATGTTTTAGCGGAGAAACAAATTGCTATCAATAAGGTTACTTCAAAAATGGGTTCGAATGGATTGTTCAGAGGTTATCGATTGCAAATTTTAAATACACGCAGCCGTGATGACGCTTTTAAAACAAAAGCAATGTTGCTTGAGAATTTTCCTGATGAAAAAGTGTACGTGTTATATCAATCGCCATATTTTAAAGTACGCATGGGAAATTTTATTACACGTGATGAAGCTGAGGATTTCAAAAAACAATTGACTTTATATTATTCCCAGCCGGTATATGTTATAGATGATCTTATTGAATATATTCCAAAGGCAGATGACTTTCAATAAATATGATGTATGATATCAACTGAAGAATTAAAAGAACTGACTAAACAATATGTGCCGCTGCTTGCTTCTATCCGTCATCATCTGCATGCGCATCCTGAATTAAGTTTTAAAGAATTTGAAACATCAAAATATATCGGCGAACAATTGGAGGCCTGGAATATTCCTTACAAAAAAATTGCAGGTACAGGTATTGAAGCGTTGATTGAAGGTAATGATCCTTCATACAAAACATTGGCAATACGCGCTGATATGGATGCATTGCCGATAACCGAAGAAAATAATGTTGATTATAAATCGCAGAACGTTGGCGTAATGCATGCATGCGGCCATGATGTGCATACAACCTGTTTATTAGGTGCTGCAAAAATTTTAAAAGATAATCAGCAACAATTTAAAGGAACGATCAAACTTATCTTTCAACCTGGTGAAGAAAGAAATCCCGGTGGTGCGAGCATTATGATCAAAGATGGCGTATTGAATAATCCAAAACCGGAAGGCATTATTGCATTGCATGTACATCCCGGTTTACCTGTTGGTAAATTGAGTTTCAGGAAGGGATTGATAATGGCAAGCGCCGATGAAATTTATATCACCATAAAAGGCAAAGGTGGTCACGCTGCAGCGCCGCATCAAACAGTTGATACCATTCTTGTTGCTTCGCATATAATTGTAAGCCTGCAGCAAATTGTAAGCAGGAACAACAATCCTTTTACGCCGTCGGTGCTTTCTATTTGCAGTTTTCAAGGTGGAAATACAACCAATGTTATTCCTGCAGAAGTCAAGCTGATGGGCACTTTCAGAACGATGGATGAAAGCTGGCGTTATAAAGCGCATGAACTTATTGAAAGGGAAGTAAAGAATATTGCTGTTGCAATGGGCGCTGAAGCGGATGTGCATATTGATGTTGGATATCCTGCTGTGTACAACAATGAACTGCTTACTGAAAAAGCAACTTTGCTAGCTAAAGAATTTTTTGGAAATGATAATGTTGAAGAAACTGAATTGAGAATGGGCGCTGAAGATTTTGGATTTTATGCACAACAATTGCCAGCTTGTTTTTTTAGATTAGGTGTTAGAAATGAAGCGAAAGATATTGTACATAATGTGCACACAAGCAGGTTTAATATTGATGAAACCGCATTGCAATATGGTGCTGGAATAATGGCGTGGTTAGGAATGAATTTAAAATCCTGATCAACTGCTATTACAATCTTACAAGCTATTCAAAAACTTCAGCAACTTATCCCTGTCTGTTTTGCTTAAGGTCATGAAATTATCTTTCGCTTTTTCTGCTTCACCACCGTGCCATAAGATAGCTTCTTCAATGCTGCGCGCTCTTCCATCATGCAAATAATAAGCAATACCATTTGTTTTAGGAAATAATCCAATTCCCCATAAAGGCATTGTTCGCCATTCGCTGCCGCTTGCTAAAAAATCAGGGCGGCCATCAGACAAACCATCACCCATATCATGCAATAAAAGATCAGTGTATGGATGTATGCGTTGACTGGATATTTGTGGCAACGTTAAATCAACACCGGTTTGTATAGTTGGTATATGACATTTAGCACAAGTTATTTGCGTAAATAATTGTTCTCCTGCTTTTACATCAGGATCAGTTACATTTCTTCTTGCAGGAACTGCCAATGATTTTACATAAAATGCAACTGCATTTAAAATACTATCAGGCAATTCAGGATCATCTTTCAAACCATCGTCCTGCTTTTGTCCGGCACAACTTTCTTTCGGAGCGATGTAATTGGTAACACCAATATCCTGTTGATATGCAAATGCAACCTGGTGCGAAATATCTATCGTGTTTGCTTTCAAACCAAATCGTCCTAATGCTCTTACATGACTTAATGTATCATAAATATAATTCGGCCTTCCGCTAATACCATCACCATCTGCATCATCAGGATCAGCAAATGAAAGAATGGTGCTTTCAGGGATCGCCTGTAACAAACCCAAACCAAAAACAGGGGGCGCCATACGTGGCGAAATATTATACACTGAAGGCAATGGTAAATATGGATTAGTAAGCGTGTATGTTGGCTTTCTTAACGTAACAATTGTACCATCAGGATATGTAACCGGCACATCCGAATATGTTATATTAACATGTGCTTCAGGTGTTGAACTAAACACACTTTGATCCTGCAATTGAAAACCAAAACCCGGAATGCTCAACGGCGCGCCAGTTGCATCTTCGCCCGGCAAACTTACGCGTATCAATAAGGAAGAATTGTTGAAACCCGCTGTGGGTGTTCCTTTACCGTCGTTATGATGACAGGAGATACAGCTCACATTATTAAATACTGGTCCAAGCCCACCATGTATAATTGCCGGCGCTGAAACAAAACTTTGTTCAAATGAAGCATCACCTAATTCGTGAAATTGCAGGTCTCTCGCACTTAATCCATCAACTGCATGTGTAAATGCTTTTGAAGTTGCATCAAACACGGTAGCTGCGCCACCACTCAAACGCGAATCATAACCATCATCAGGAAATTCGCTTGCTTTATTGCAGCGTATTAATACAACAATAACTGCAGCACACCATATCAATATCTTAATCTTCTTCATTATTTTTTATGTAACCGGCATCGGTTCTTCGTGGCATCTTCGTGTAGCCTGCCTTGGGGCTTGACCCGGAGGTCACTCCCTCCTATGTACTGATGTACTGTTGGCAGCTCCAGGTTGCTGTTCAAACTTTTATTATTGATTTATCTCCCTCTAACCTGACCATCTTCCTGTTTATTCTGACCATTTCTTCGAAATTTCTGACCATTTAATCCTGGATTTTGACCGTTTTCCTGGATAACCTGCCCTTTTTTTCAAATAATCTGACCTTTTCTCTGGTTCTTTTGACCTTTTTATTGATTCTTTTTACCCTTTTTCTGATTCTTTCTATCCTTTTCCGGAACAACTTAATCTTTCACCTGCTGTTGAATGAACGGAACCAATTGTTCTTCTATTGTTTCATTTAATGCATCCACCACGTTCATGGTTTGCTGTACCTGTGCACGCTGATCTATTATTGCCTGTTCATATGGTTCAGTGATATTATCAAATGAATTGATGGCCGTTGTTATTTGAGAACGAATTGTATTATCCAATGATTTATTACGCAGGCTTACAAGATTTGTAAGACCGGTGCTTCCGTTTCTACCAAGATAAACTGTTTGCAAACCGGTGATGTTATTTTTAAAGTCCAGTGTTGAATTACCACTGTATGGCGACTCAACGATCTTGGGATCTCTTGCATCAAATGGTTCTTTCATTTTTCCTTGTCCAACTTCTTCGCAAATGCCTTGCATAGCGCCAACAATTGCCAAAAATAATTCCTGCTTTGTTGTATAAACAGTGCTTCCGGTGCCTGCAGTTTTTACCTGTTGCGCAAAATTTGTGGGAGACTCTGTCCAGCTTGCATAAAGAGAATTGCAAATGTTCACAATATCTGTTGAAGCGCTTATCATATATTTTTTCTGGCGGTCTGTTAAGCTTGCTGCTGTGCGGCTTCCGTGATCGCCGAATATTAAATATTCAACCGGGTGAAAGCCCCTTAAATTGTAAGGCAACAATTGTATATCTGACAATTCAAGTGCATTGCTGCTTGCAAGCAATGAGTCAAACTGGTTGGCATCTGTTGGCCAGGTATCCATTTGTGGATCGTACTCGTTGTCTTCAACAGGGCCGAATAAAAAGCCTTCGCATTGTTCCCAAACTGTACGCAGGCTTTTCCATGATGTTTGCGCTGCTGTAAGATTTGCATCTGTTGCAGATGTATTCAGCGTAGCGATCTTTGTGTTCATGTCGCTCGCTGCTGCAGTTAAGCTTGAATATTGAGAAAGTGCAACATCATCTGTAAAATCATTTATTACAGTTGTTTCTGTTGCAGGAAAAGTATCAGGCGTGCTTGTGTCTGCTTTATGGCATCCTGCAAAAAGTATTGTTGCTATTGCTATTGCTGATAAATTATGCTTCATGGTTTGAAATTATTAATGTGAATACTAAGTATGTTATTGCTAACTGATGTTTCAAAATGATGTAATGGTTGTTCTGCCGGGCCTTTGCGCACATTGCCTTGTTTATCAAATTCGCTGCCGTGTAAATTGCAGTGATAACCTGTTCCTGTTGGCGTTAACTGGTTTTCCTGGTGTGTGCATTGCAGCAATAAGGCTGAATAAGAATTGTCTTCATTTTTTTGAACGGCAACATCATAATACCAACCGGCAGGACGAACAATCTGCAGTGTGCTTTTATCAAATAAATTCATCGGTACATCTAAATTGCCGTTGTTGATTGTTGTTTTGTAAACAGATGATGCAGGTGAACAGCTTACCAATTGTGTTAATGAAAAACCTGCTGCGCCAAGCAAACAAATTTTACATGATGATGATATGAAGTTTCTGCGTTGCATTTGTCTGAACCTGGATTTTGAATGATTTATTTGATTAAAAGATTTTGCCTTTTATTGATTATAATGCTGTTTGAATTTGAAATCACAGATGCCATTATTGCTGCAGCACAAGTGTTGCGACGCAAGGAACGATGCCATCCTTTCAACTGCCGATCACCAAAAAAATATTTTAAAAACTTTTCAATCAGGTAAATCATTTTAATCAGGTAAATCGTGTTTTAAAATGAATAACCAATTCCAATATTTAAAAACTGGTTATCCTGTTTATATGGAATTGCATTTGGCGGCGGATTAATTACCAGTTCCGGATTTTGCGGGCCGGTCTGCAACACGCGCACATCAGCTTTTATAACAATATTCGGAATGGGCAAATAGCTAAAGCCGACAATGATATGCGACTGTTTTAATGTGCCATCATAAATGCCCTTTGGTTCCGGTGGCAAATTTGAATTCAGGTCAAGTATTTCGCCGCGCGCAAACGTTATAAACTGTGCTGTTCCTTGTTTTTTATACAACCAGTCATAACCAACTTCTGCATACGCGCCATACATACCGCTGCCGGTATTTTTTGCATACGCAACATTTACTTTATCTGCATCAGGATACGCTACATAAGTGCCCAATGCTTTTGCGCTTATACCATTTTTTGCAAACTGAACATCTGCTTCGCCGAGATACAACGGCGTACCGAAAGCGCCGTTATCCAAACCCAAACTATCTGCGCTATGTTGATTTAAACCAACGGTTCCGCCTGCATAACCTGTAACCTGGAATTTAAAATATGAAACATTATACTGAACGCCTGCAGTTATTGCAAGGTTGTTTGCAAATGCATCGCTGCCTTGCTGGCGGCCATCTCTGAAGCCTGAACCATGTTGAAAATTAGCGCTGTTTAAACCAGTCATTAAACCAACATCATAAGTAAGCGGAAGATTATTTAATGTGCCATAAAATGCAACACCGAGTTCACGCCATGTTGCAGGAATAATAAGCGTTTCAACCATTGGCCTTTCAACGCCATTAAAATTTACAGGCAAATGATTTTCATTTAAGATACCAATGCGTGGCAAAAACAATCCTGCAACTAAATATTGGTGTGCATTCAAATTAAATTTGAGGTAAGCCTGCTCCATTGAAATATCGCCGCCGCCATTACCGCCTTCATCAGTTTCGCCGCTGCTTACAACAAGCGCATTTTCAAGTTCCATTTCTGTGAACAAAGAAATTTTATCGTTGAAACGATGGCCAACAAAAAGTACTACTCTTTCAAGACTTGCTGTCGATTGCTTTTTATTAAAATTTCTTTGATAGAATGCATCGCCGTAACCTGATATAACTGTTTTGCTTTGATTGCTGTTTACATTAAGCGAATCTTCGTTTGTAAGCACAAGGTTTTGCGCGTTAGTTCTATACTGGGCTTTAACTGTAACTGTAAAAAAAGTAAACAGAATTAATCCGGTTGCTGTATATAAAAATTTCATCGCCCGCAAAAGTAGTTCTGCGTTACCGGGGCGACTTACGAATTAAGGAAAGCGGTTTACGAAAAAGGAAAAGCTATTGAAAATTAACCATTCATGGCTGCTTCATCAACAAACCAATGCAGTTCGCCGTGCGATGGTTTTATTATTTGTGAAGGATATGTTAGCGGATCATAAGGTTTATGTAAAACATCAGCTAATGCAGTTGCCTTACCGCTTCCACTTACAATAAAGGCGATGCATTTGGCTGCATTTGCAATTGGTGCAGTAAGTGTGATGCGATACATGTTTTGTTGTTCCAGCCACAAATAAGTACACCATTTTGCTTGTTCATTGATTGCATCTTTCTGACCGGGAAAAAGTGAAAGCGTATGTGCATCATCACCCATTCCTAACAAAACAAGATCAAACGTTGGCTGAGCAATATTTTTATGGAAGTAATGCTGCAACACTTCTTCATAAGCATTTGCAGCAGTTTCAGGCGACATATTTTCTGTTTGTATGAAATGCACATGTTGCGGATTTACTGCAACATTATCGAGCAAGGTTTCATGTATCATTTTTGCATTGCTGCGGTCATCAGCATAAGGAACAAAACGTTCGTCGCCGATAAAAATGTTTGCACGGCTCCAGTCTATTTTATTCTTGTATTCATCGCTTGCAAGAATGGTGTATAATTTTTTTGCAGTATTACCGCCTGTAAATGCAATCGAAAATCTTTCGTGCGTTGCAAGTGCTTTACAGATATATTCAACCATCCAGTTGGCAATATGCTCGCACAAATCTTCATAATCTTTACAAACGTGGAGTTCCATTTTCTAAAGTTTTATCAATTACAATTATATAAGGAAAAGTTCTTTGAATGAACTATTAATTTTATGATATACGCAAAGCAAATAAATAATAACATTCCGGTTTATTTAAAGTATTTGAAATAAATGAAGCAATAAAAAGCCAATACACCTAAAGGTAAAATAGTTGCTATTACTTTTTTGATATTTAAACAGCCAAAAACTTAAGAGCATAATACTAAGAAGAATAAACGGATAGATAAGACTTAAAATAAATAAAACGTATGTAGCTTCTGTAACAGAAGATGGATTATCAAATAAAAATATACTGGAAAAAGCAGTAAATGGCCAAAATATAAAACCTAAAAATGCAAGATAATTTAGTCCTGTAAACCATATGGGTAAATCAGGTCTGTTAATTAATGATTTTAAGGTAAACTTCATTTGCAAATAATTTGAATGAACTTCAATATTACAACATCCCAAAACTAAAATGTTATAAGCGCATCAACCTAATCTGAGTGAACCCATTCTTTATTTGCGATAGCAGGGCGAACGATTAAGACGCGTGTAATTCTGATTTCGGTGGAAGATTTATCCAGTTATGGCCATCTCTTGCAATCAATGCTTCAGCATCTTCAGGGCCCCAGCTATCAGGTGCATAATTTGGAAAATCAATCGGCGGCCTTTGTTCCCATGATTCAATTATCGGCATCACCACCTTCCATGCAGCCTCAACCTGGTCTGCACGCATAAACTGCGCGGGATTTCCTTCCATTACATCAAGCAATAGGGTTTCATAAGCTTCAGGTTCATGCTCCTGGGGATAAGCATCTTTGTAATTGAAGATCATATCAACCGGATTAAGTGTCATTGTTTGCCCCGGGCGCTTTGCCTGGAAACGAAGGCGAATATCCATTTCAGGCTGAATGCTGATGGTTAACCTGTTTGGCCTCCATGTTTCAGCAGCTTCCGGCGGAAACGCATAATGCGGTGCGGGCCTGAATTGTATGTTAACTACTGATGTTTTCTGGTGCATGTATTTTCCTGTACGCACATAAAAAGGTATTCTGTGCCAGCGCCAGTTATCAATATAGAACTTAGCTGCAGCAAAGGTTTCAACAGTTGAGTTAGGATCAACTTTCTCTTCCTGCCTGTAACCTTTGACCTTCTCTCCTTTCATCCAGCCTTCACTATATTGACCGCGAACTGCATAATCACGCACTTCTTCTTTTGATATTTTTCTTATCGCATTTAATACAGCAACTTTTTTATTGCGTATTTCATTGGCTTCAAAATTTACAGGTGGTTCCATGGCAATCATACACAACAACTGGAGAATATGATTTTGCACCATATCGCGCAATGCACCACTTTGTTCATAATAACCACCACGTTCTTCCACACCAACTGTTTCTGCAACTGTTATCTGAACATGGTCAATATAATTTCTATTCCAGATAGGCTCGAACAAAGCATTGGCAAAACGCAAAGCCAGAATGTTTTGCACCGTTTCTTTTCCCAGATAATGATCGATACGATATATCTGGTCTTCGGCAAATAAATCACCTAATAATTCATTTAATTCCTGTGCACTTTTAAGGTCATGACCGAACGGTTTTTCAATTACAATGCGTGTAGCATGTTTATCGCTGCAAAGCTTTACGTGGCCTAATTTTTTTGCGATATCAGGAACCAGTTGAGGCGCTACTGCGAGGTAAAAAATTACATTAGGATGCATTCCCCATTCTTTTTCGTATTGCTGAACGCGGTCGGTAATATTTTGATAGGCAGCTTCATCTTCTGCATCCATTTTTAAATAAGAAACGCGACTTGAAAAATCCTTCCATACACCATTCTGTTCTTTGCGGCGGCTGAACTCCTGTATGCCTTCAGATAAATGTTCGCGAAATTTTTCATCTGTATATTCAGATCTTCCAATGCCAACAATGGCAAACTGTTCAGGCATCCATTCATCAATAAATAAATTGTACAGAGCCGGTGCAAGTTTGCGTTGATTAAGATCACCACTTCCGCCAAAAATAAAAATTATGGATGATGGTGGTTTTTTGTTATTGTTTTCCATAAATGCCTCCAACCCTTAAAGGGGAGTTTGTATTAAACCTCCTGTTGAGAGATTTAAGCATGTGAAGCAATATTACCAGTGAATATTTCATAATATGAGCCTGAGTTTTTGAATTGTTTGAAATAATGAATTGTATTACTCCCTTTCAGGGATTTGTGGGTTTTCTGTTTCGGCATGAGGTTTTTCAGTCTGTACTACTTCTTCATTCCATTCTGTATGAAATGTTCCTTCTTTATCAATTCGCTGGTAAGTATGTGCACCAAAAAAATCACGTTGTGCCTGGATAAGATTGGTTGGCATTGATGCAGAACAATACGCGTCAAAATAACCAACTGCGCTTGATAAGCCCGTAACAGGTATTTTACTTTGCATAGCAAGCCTGATTACTGTACGTGCATTTTTCTCTGCTTTCTTCACTATACGCGCAACGCTTTTGGTCAATAAAATATTAGCCAGTGATTTGTCTTTGCGATACGCTTTATAAAACACTTCAAGCAATGATGAACGAATGATGCAACCGCCGCGCCATATCTTCACTACGTCCGCCAAAGAAATATCCATGTTTAATGCGGACGATGCTTCATGCAACATTGAAAGACCCTGCGCATATGCAATGACGATTGCAAAATGTAAAGCGTCCTGTATCTTTTTTATATCTGCAGGCGTTTTGCCTTTGAGTTCTTTTATTTTAGATTGATACAACGCAGATGCAGCAACACGCTGGTCTTTGTAACCCGAAATAGTGCGCATGGCAACTGCTGTATCAATTGTTGGGATTGAAACAGGTAATTCCATAGCATCCTGTGAAGTCCATTTGCCGGTGCCTTTTGAACCTGCTTTATCAGAAATAATATCTACGATCTCTTTACCGGTTTCATCATCTTTCTTTAAAAATATTTCGGAGGTTATTTCAATTAAAAATGATTGCAGCTCATCTTCATTCCATTTTGTAAATACATCAGCCAGTTCTTTGTTGTTTAAACCCAGGCCCCGCTTCATTACATCATATGCTTCACTTATCAGTTGCATAATAGCATATTCAATGCCGTTATGCACCATCTTCACATAATGGCCTGCCGCATCTTTACCCATATACGCAACGCAAGGTTCATTATCAACTTTTGCAGAAACTGCTTCTAGCATTGGCTGCACGCGCTTCCATGCTGCCATATCACCACCGGGCATAATACTTGGGCCTTTACGCGCGCCTTCTTCTCCGCCGCTGACACCCATGCCCATAAAGTGAATGCCTTTCTCTTCAAGATATTTTACACGCTTTAATGTATCAATATAATGCGAGTTGCCACCATCAATCACCACATCATCTTTTTCTATAAACGGGAGCAGGTTTTCTATCACCGCGTCAACTGGTTTGCCTGCAGGCACCAGCATCATTATTCTGCGCGGTTTATCTAATTGCTTCACCATTTCTTCCAATGTATTTACGCCGCGAACGGTTGTTCCCGTTGTTGCTTCTTTTTCCAGTTTTGCCGCTTTTGCAGCATCCAGGTCAAAACCGATAACTTTAAAACCTTTATCAGCCATGTTCAACAAAAAATTACTACCCATCACACCAAGTCCTATCATTCCGAAATCATACATTATATTTTCCATAAACTTTTTTTTCAGTGGCGCAATTTACGGAATAGTGTACAGTTAGCTGTTAATGGTATTGTAGAGTTGAAAATGATACCACGAAGATTAGCTTGTGTGGATTAATGGTTTGCAAAAATTCTATAAACAGAAGTATACTTTTCATTTAATTTGAGTTATTATAACATTTATAACAATGAATGAACTATGAACAAAACAAGAACATTAATTAACTTCGCATATAATCTTTATTATTTATGACTAGTGTAGTAGCGAATGGCTTGCCCACATTAACTGCAAAAGATTTTACAACAGACCAGGAAGTACGCTGGTGCCCGGGTTGCGGGGATTATTCCATTTTAGCACAGGTACAAAAAGTAATGCCCACGATCGGTGTTCCGAGAGAAAATATTGTAATCATCAGTGGCATTGGTTGCAGCAGCCGCTTTCCGTATTATATGAACACATACGGCATGCATTCCATTCACGGGCGTGCAACAGCTATAGCAAGCGGTTTAAAAGCAACAAGGCCTGAATTAAGTGTATGGATCGTTACCGGTGATGGCGATAGTTTAAGCATCGGCGGTAATCATACCATACATTTATTAAGAAGAAATTTTGATGTGAACATTTTATTGTTCAATAACCAGATTTATGGTTTAACAAAGGGACAATATTCTCCCACTTCAGAAAAAAATAAAGTAACGAAGAGTACACCTTTGGGAAGCATTGATCATCCTTTCAATCCGCTGGCTTTGGCAATGGGTGCTGATGCCACTTTTGTTGCACGCAGTATGGATCGCGATCCAAAACATTTGCAGGAGATGCTTACACGTTCGCACAAACACAAAGGCTCATCTTTTTTAGAGATCTATCAGAATTGTAATATTTTTAATGATGGCGCTTTTGAACCCTATACTGAAAAGTCAACCAAGCCGGATGAAACTTTATTTCTTGAACAAGGCAAACCATTGCTATTTGGGGCAACAAAAAATAAAGGAATAAAATTGGACGGATTTAAACCTATTGTTGTTGAAATTGGTGCTGATGCAAGTGTTGATGATATATGGGTGCATGATGAATTTGATTTTTATAAAGCACAGATATTGGTGCGCATGTTTGATGATCCCAAACTACAAAATCATTTACCCAGGCCTTTTGGTGTTTTCTATGAAACCCAACGTACCTGCTATGAAGATGTAATGCAGATGCAGGTTGATGAAACCATTGCTGCAAAAGGAAGAGGTGACCTTGATAAACTACTCAGAGGCAGGGAGGTGTGGGAAATTAAGTAAGTGCTTATATAATTTTTTATGATAAGAAAGCCGGTATTTATTATTACCGGCTTTCCTGTTTTATGATGTTGATGCTGAATAACAGCATGACAGCCCAGTATCACTTCACCAATGGCAATATAATTTTTGAAGCATTATCCGCATCGTGATAAACTTTTATATCTGATTTTATAAAATCGCCGCCATTGGCTTTATAAATGTTCATGAACTGTTGCGGGTTTCTGTCAACCAATGGAAACCAGCTACTTTGTACCTGCACCATAATGTGATGGCCTTTTTTAAACACATGTGCAACGTCAGGCATTGTATATTTTACTTCAGTTATTTTACCAGGCACAAATGGTTCAGGGTTTTCAAGGCTGTTCCTGAATTTACCACGCATGATTTCAGCACGCACCAACATCTGGTAACCATTCATTAAATATTTGTCTGTATCACTGTACTTAAAATTATCTGGAAAAACATCAATGATTTTTACAATAAAATCTGCATCCGTTGTTGATAAAGCTACTTTCAAATCTGCTATAACAGGGCCGGCCAAACGAACATCACTTATCAATGCATCCGTTTCAAAACTCAATACATCTGTTCTTCTTCCGGCAAAGCGCTGGTCGTCATCCATGTATTCTTTTGTTCTGTGGCCCAGCTCTCCTTCAGCATAAGGAACAGGATGTGCAGGATCGCTTACATATTCATCATAACCCGGTTTTGATAATGTTGGTTTAACAAATGATAATTGATTATGGCCTTTTAAAAACAAGTCAGTCATTTGCATGCCTTCCGGCGGCCATGTTGTAAAACGATGCCATTCATTTTCACCTGTAAAAAATATTGTCGCTTTTGTAATGCTGTCAATCGAGCCTTTCCCTTTCAGGTAATAATTGAAAAAAGGAATCTCAACATTTTGCTGGTACCATATTGAAGTATTGCTTTCAAACTGAACATTTCCCAGGCTTGCACCCGGGTTTACAAGGCTTGTCCATTGACCGTGATACCATGGGCCTTCTACAATTCTTACGTTGGTTGAAGGACTTTGTTTTTCTACAGCTTTAAAAACATTCCATGCGCCAAAGCAATCTTCTGCATCAAATAACCCTCCAACAACAAGCATTGCCGGTTTTATATTATATAAACCAGCTCTTGTATTGCGGGCCTGCCAAAATGTATCGTACGTGGGATGATCCATTACTGTATCCCAAAACAAAACACTGTCCAGGTTAGCAACAATAGTAAGGTTAGGCAAAGCGCCCATTTTCAAATAATAATCATACTTGTTATTTGTAAAAGGATTTCTCTGTTTTGGTACTGCAGTTGTTGCTTGCGGACGAGGGTTTCCAAAACCTGCACCAACATAAAATTCATAAGCATCCATTGCGAAGAAAGCACCGTTGTGATGAAAGTCATCACCGGCAAACCAATCTGTAACCGGCGCCTGCGGGCTTGCTGCTTTTAATGCGGGGTGATTGCATAAAGCTGTTTCTGTCGTATAAAAACCGGGATATGAAGTACCAATTGTTCCAACATTGCCATTGTTGTTTGGAATATTTTTTATCATCCAGTCAATGGCATCATACGTATCACTGGCTTCATCAATTTCATTACCTTTTTTTTGCGCATTGAACGGACGTACGTTTTCAAAATCGCCTTCACTCATCCATCTTCCGCGTACATCCTGTATCGCCAGTATATAACCTTCCTGCAGGTAACCTTTCAAATAACCCATCCAAAGCCCGGCATAATTCTTTTCTCCATAAGGTGCGCACGAATAAGGAGTACGCATAAATAATATGGGGTGCTTTTCAGAGCTATCAACTGGAATATATAAAGAGGTAAAAAGCTTTACTCCATCTCGCATCGGTATGCGCACTTCTTTTTTTACATAATGATTGATCGCCCAGGCTGAGTCAATGTTTTGCGCAAAAGAGGAAGCGCATAAAAAAGTAAATACAATAGCATAAATCTTTCTCATGTAAAGACAAATAAATGAATGATGAATTAATTACCGACCGTTGCAAGAACATTAAACTTTTCATCCAGCACAACCATGTTTGCTTTTCTCCCTTCAAGAATATAACCGAGCTCATTGTCCATATTTATTGCCTGAGCAGGATATAAACTGCACATGCGTAATGCTTCTTCAATATTGATATCACAATATTCAACAAAATTCTTAACGCATTTATTCATGGTTAATGCAGAGCCGCTGAGAATGCCGTTGGCTGTGTATCTGTCATCATCTAATATGTGTTGGTAATAACCTTCATTTGTTTCAGTAACAGCATCTGTAATAGCAAATAGCCTTTTGCCCATTATTTTTTTAGCGATGCGGATAGCCGGAAAACTTACATGAAAACCATCGGGTACAATGCTGCAATAAACAGATGGATGATCTAACACAGCACCAGCCATTCCCGGTTCGCGGTGTTGCAAAGCGCTCATTGCATTATATAAATGTGTTGCTGTTTTAATAGTATCGAATGAGGCTGTTGCCTGTTCATACGTTGCGTTTGTATGGCCTGCAGAAACAATAATATTATAGGAATGAACCAACTCAATTATTGCTTTACTTACAATTTCAGGTGCAAGCGTTATCATCTTTATTACATCTTTTCCATACTCTAATAATGCTGTTGCCTGTTCAATAGTTGGAGAAAATATCCATTCAGGATTATGCGCGCCACGTTTGGCAACGCTTATCCATGGCCCTTCAACATGCAGCCCTAAAATGCCCTGCCCGCCTGCATTCCGGTAATCCTTTATAGCATCAATACACTTAAAAATAGTTTCATAAGTACTTGTGCCTACAGTCGGCATGCAATGAGAAGCACCCCCTGTTTTGCTGTAATCATAAATAGCTTTTACAGTTGCGGCATCAGGAAAAGCAGATAGTAATCTTTTGCTTGCTCCATACAACTGAAGGTCAATAAATGCAGGTGCAATGAATGCATTTTTAAACTCAACAATATTTTCTTTTGATGTTAATTGATTAACAGGCTTAATGCTTGTAACAATATTGTTCTCTACAACAACTGCATTTTGTTGTAACATTTCATTACCTGTAAAAATATTTTTAGCAAAATATGTTTTTGTATTATTCATTGTTGATAATGAAACTGTCAGCATCTTTTAAAAAAGGAAGTTTTGTTCTTATGGTTTCAAGATGTTTTTTGTCTAATACAATTGTAAAAATATCTTCTTCATCTTTTTTGTAATACATGATCTCACCTAAAGGATCAATAACCATACTATCGCCTGAATGATAAATGTTGTTGCCATCATTGGCAACGCGATTCACGCCAATAACATAGCATTGATTCTCGATAGCTCTTGCCTGCAATAAAACTTTCCATGCAAGCGAACGGCGTTCAGGCCAGTTGGCCACATAAATCAATATATCATACTCCCCAACCCCTTGCCCCCTCTCCACAAGTGGCGAGGGGGAGCTTTGTCTTGCCCAAACCGGAAACCGCAGATCATAACAAACCTGCAGGTTTATCTTCCAACCTTTTACAGAAGCAATACATCTTTTATTTCCTGCAGTATAATGATTGTGTTCATCACCATAAGCAAACAAATGGCGCTTATCATAACAACCGTAACTGCCGTTAGGTAACATCCATATCAAACGATTAAAATAATGTCCATCCTCTTCAATCATTAAGCTTCCTGTAAGGATAATTTTTTTGTTTGATGCGATACGTTTCATCCATTCAATCGTTTCGCCATTCATGGTTTCAGCAAATCGTTCTGGTTGCATGCTGAAACCTGTTGCAAACATTTCAGGAAGAATAACGATTTCAGTTTTTTCTTTTATTGAGTTGATCTTTTCTTCAAACATCTTCCTGTTCGAAATCGCATCTTCCCAAAATAATTTTGTTTGAATTAATGTGCACGTTAGTGTTGACATTAAGCGTTGTTGTTTTTATTGAATGCAAGTTCGTTCAAAATGAAATAAAAAAATTGCGAAGCTTATGGCTTCGCAATTCAATTATCATCACTTAATATTAGCTCTGCGGTTTCTGTTCTTTATTATCTTTTATCATCTGCAATAATTGCAAGCCCATTAATCCGCTCAAACTTCCATTGCTTCCGCCTTCACCGCTTACAATCAGATCAGGAATGATCTTAATGTTGCCTTTACCAATTTCTTCAGTGATCTTGAACTTAGTGAAGTTGTCACCACCCATCGCCTTTACCTGTAATTCATATGCTTCTGCGGTTGACTTACCAATCGCCATAATTTTTTCAGCTTCTGCCAAACCGGTCTGTGAAATACGTTGAGCATCAGCTGTAGCATTTAACTTGGTTGCATCAGCCTGCGCACCGGCTCTTGCACGTGTTGCAGCTGCTTCACCTTCTGCACGCATCCTGGTGGCAGTAGCTTCAGCTTCTACATTTACTTTTACACTTTGCGCATCACCTTCTGCCTTTTTTACTGTAGCATCTGCAGTGCGTTGTGCAATTTCAACACTTTGTTGCGCTTTTACAATTTCTTTCTGTATATCAGCAATAGCAGTTTCTTTTTCTACACCTTGTCTTTGTTCCTGTGCTATCTTTTGTGTTTGATATGTTTTTTGTTGTTCTTCGGCCAGTTTTCTGTCTGTCAAAGTTTTCATCAATGCTTCAGGTGGTACAATATCACCTATCAAAGTATCAACAGCATTTACATTGTATTCATCCAATACTGCCTTAATATGTTCACGTGCTGATTGCTGTCTTTCTTTGCGCGTACTTAAGAATGATATAACATCGCTGTCCTGCGCACTGTTACGAAAATAGTTACCAATCGTTGGCTCTAACACCTGGCTTACGAGATTGTTCATGCTGCCGAAACGCGCAATAACTTTCGGTGCTTCATTCGCAGGAATGTGAATGATCTGCGCAACGTCAAGATTGAAAGGGAAACCATCTTTACTGCGCACAGTAATCGTTGAAAGATTTTTATCTAACATATGCGCTTCACTCCGCGCATTCGCCCAGTTCAATACAAGGTTTGTTGTTGGAACAAGCTCTACTTTCATGATGTATTTATTGATGGGATATTTGCCTGGACCATAAGGCTCCATCCAAACACCACGGAAACCTTTTTGAACAATGTTACCATGTTTAAAAGATTCGCCTGTAAGGTCTTTACCATCTTCACCAATGTAAGATATTACCACACCCACAAAGCCAATAGGCACTTCCGTCATAGGTATCTCTTCAATTTGAATTGCCCAGGGATTAATGTAATAACTACCTGCAAGCACTACCTGCGGCTGCAAACCACGGCTACCACCATTCTGCAAAAAGCTATCCACATCCTGGAAGTTGTTGTGGCCTTCAACATACTTACCGGCAATTTGCCCGGGAGTAATGGGCGCACCATCCAATGTAGTGATGATACCCAACATGTGTAGTGATGATACCCAACATGCTTTCATGAATAATGGTCATGTCTGCAATGGTAACTGCAAACGCATACGTGTTGATACGGTAAGTACCCGGCGTTAACATGTGCGTCTGGCGACCTTTCTGCCCGCCATTATCTAAGAACGCTTCTGCATCCTGGAAGTTATCGCATGATACATTGCGCGCAAGTATGTTACCTGTTGGCAAAGCGCTGCCATCATTACTTAATACAAGCCCGATCTTGCCTTCAGGAATTACAGTGAAAGGCTGCATATTTACACCAAATTGCCAGGGCCACATGCCCCAGTATAAACCCGGCGCTAATGCTTTAGCCTGGAAGCCCGCTTCACCCTTTGTTGCGATGATCCTTCCATCGGGTAACGCGCGGTCAGTGCCAACCAGCACGAATTTTTTTGTAACCAATCCAATCCTGTTTTCAGGAACGATAACCATTCCAAAGAAAACACGGAGAATAAATTTGTAAAAAAGTGGAAATATCAATACTAATAATATCCACCAATAACTAATAATAAAATGAGGGATGTCCATAGTTGTAATTTTTAAATTTTAGTTGCTTATCGCAGTAGTTTGTGCAGTAAGTAATGCTTGCTTATTAGTCGTTTTGGGCTTAGTAAGCGAAACACAAAAGTCAGTTACTGATCGTTACAATTACCTTGCGATGAGTGATTGTGAATAAGTTTTAATAATTATACAGGTTAAACATTTTCAACTCCTCAGGCAATAGTGCGTAAGAGTTTTTCATGATGTTTGAGTGTACCGTTGCTTTGTCAGTTTGTTTAGCTGAAATTATTTGTGTGCTGAATTTTCTGATTGCCAGTACAATGAATGCTATATGCAACAATCAATAAGATCGATCTCATTTATTGTTTGATTGAAAACCGTTAAAGGTTTGTTTGTTGTTTAATAAATGCTGAAATCTTTGTGTGCAAGTATTACAGGCTGAAGATTCCGGTTGATTTTCCCTTAATCTGCAAAGGGTGAATTTTTTCTCGAATAGAGCTTTCATAATGTTTGGAGATAAACTCCTGTTTGATTTGACGATGTAAAGTTATAACCGCTTTATTCATCACAATATATAATCACACACAAACGGTACTGCGATCTAACAAATGGTAAAGTATGTGTGATGAACGATAGAATAATTTGATACATGTTTTGAATAAACAACTGAACGGTTAAAAGTGTTGCTTTTAAATTCTTTATACATCTTTACACAATTTCTACGCAAAGTCATAGCACTAAATTGTATCGATTCAATTACTATTTGTTTCCTTACCAAAAACATCTGCGATATATAAGCAAGAGCTTTAAATATTTTTTTCATTGATAACTCCCATAAAGGAACATCCGGAAAATCCAGAAGAGTACGGCAGGTATGCTGAAAACTGAAAGAGTAAGCGCTAAATCATTTAACTAATCATCATGAAAAGAACCATTTTTTTACACACCATTATTTTGTTATGCGCAACAGCATCCATTGCACAAACGTATTGTGCATCCAATTCATTTTCCTATGCAGAAGGCTATATAGGATCAGTGGTGTTGGGAAGTATCAATAATCAAACAACAGGTTCCTGCTATAGTAACTATACTTCGCTTTCAACGAATCTGAATATAAGTGCTAATCCTACCATCACGCTAAACTCCGGTCCAATCGGAATTCACACCACAGTAAGGTTTGCAGTTTATATTGATTATAATCACAACGGCAGTTTTAGCGACCTGGGAGAAAGAATTGTATATGACACATTATCAAAGGCAGGTGTTAGTCGCTCTTTTGTCTTCACTCCGCCGTCAACAGCACTTTATGGAACAACACGCATGCGCGTACAAATGAGAGCTGCGCTATGGGGCTCTCTTAATTCTTTGGCACACGATCCGATCAGCTCGCCATGCGGTGTATTGGATGAAGGAGAAGTAGAAGATTATACAGTAAATTTTCTTGACGATTACTGTTACTCGCATGGCAATACAAGCGCAGAATATGTTAACAATGTCATTTTCGGAACGATAAATAAAACAAGCGGAAATAATGGAGGCTATGCTAACTTCACTTTATTAAGTACAGATGCAACCGAAGGTTATACTTATCCCATTTCTTTAACACCAGGCTTTACAGGAAGTGCACACACTGAGTACTGGAAAGTTTACATTGATCTTAATAACAATAAAAGCTTCTCTGATCCCGGTGAACTTGTTGCTATGCTGCAAGGTTCAGGAACTGTATTGGGAAATATCAGGTTCTCGTTAGGCAATAAAACAGGCAAAGTAAGAATGCGTGTGCAAATGAGCCCGGGTACATATGCAGTTACACCGTGTGATGTATTAGCGCATGGTGAAGTGGAAGATTACACTGTAAATATTTTACCGCCTGTTATTGGCATGCTGAATAACAATAGTGATAACATCGCATCTGTAAAACCGAATCCCGCAACAGCAAATAATGCAACACTTACATATACTTTAAACAAAGCAGGAACTATAAACGTTTTGCTGAGCGATATAAGCGGGAGCAGCCAGAAAATTTTTAATGCAGGCAATAAAACTGCAGGCACTTACACAATGCCGCTTAATAAAATTCAATCATTGAGAGCAGGCAATTATGTACTTGCTATTGAAGAGAATGGAAATATTATCGCACGTGCTTCATTTATTATCTCAGAATAAATCAATCTTAAAAAGCAAGAACTGCTTGCGATGTGGGCAGTTCTTTGTTATTGGTTGACTCATTTACAGGAACAGCTTTAAAAAATTATTTTCTTCAAATTATTTTGTTTGAAGAGATTTATTACGCTAAATATGCAACAATGTTCAATATACAAACCATTGAGGTTACAGTTAAAGGAACTGCTGCAAAAGTTCATCTTGTTTCAACGGGAATTGTTTCAGTAAAAACAAAATTCCGCGATTCGAGATTTAAAGGCATGGCTGCAATGGTAGATTTTATGCTGGATAGAAAATTTACAGAATGGATGCCGATATGGGTAATGATTATTGAACACCCGGAAGGGGTTTTTGTAATTGATACCGGTGAAAACGCTAATGTAAATGACAAAAATTACTTCAAATCATCAGGCTTTTTTGCAAACTGGTTTGATACAACACAATTCAAATTTATGGTTGAACCATCTGAAGAGATTGGGCCTCAACTGCAGCAATTAAACATCGGTATTAAAAACATAAAAGCAGTTATACTTACACATCTTCATCTTGATCATATTGATGGTTTAAAATATTTTCCTTCAACTGAAATATTAGTAAACAAATATGAATGGGAAAAACCTTTTGGCGACCTGCCCAAGCTATATCCTTCCTGGTTTAAACCTGTGTTGATTGAACTTGATGAAACGTATGATGCATTTGATCGTGTAAAATTTTTAACTGCATCAAAAGACATTGCATTAATACAAACGCCGGGACATACTTACGGCCATTGCTCTGTTCTGCTTAAAACAGATGACTATGATATATTTTTTGCAGCGGATGTTTGTTACACACAGCAACAGCTTTTAGAAAAAAAATATGCAGGCGCAAACTGTAGTCATAAACTGGCGCAAGGCAGCTATGAAAAAATTACAGGCTTTGTAAAAAAGCATAAAACTATTTTCATTCCTTCACATGATGGCGATGCAGGCAGAAGACTAAAAGAAAAAGTTTTTATATAATGTTTACAACCGGTTTCACCAGCAAAAAAAAATTAATTGAAAGCATATGAACATACACGAATTAAGAAATGACACGGAAGGTTGTAATTCGGTAATCCATTTTAATAATGCCGGCGCCGCTTTAATGCCCAAACCGGTAGCGAAAGCTATTCGCGATTATATAACTGAAGAAGAAAATTACGGCGGTTATGAAGTTGCTGACAGAAAGATAAATGAACTGAATAGCTTTTACAATCACGCTGCAAAATTGTTGAATACAAAGCCTGGTAATATTGCATTTACCACAAATGCTACAGATAGTTATAACAGGGCGTTATCATCAATACCTTTTAAAGCAAACGAGGTTGTGCTGTTATCAAAGAATGATTATCCTTCAAACTTTATTGCCTGTCTCTCTTTACAAAAAAGATTTGGAATTAAAATTGAGCTTGTAGAAAATACAGCCACAGGCGAGATCGATCTTGAGGATCTTGAAAAGAAGATAAAACAATTTTTGCCCAAACTTATTTCTGTTACACACGTGCCAACCAGTTCGGGCATTGTACAACCCGTAAATGAAATTGGCAACATCATTAAAAATTATGATGCAGTTTTTTTGTTGGATGCATGTCAATCTATAGGACAAATGCCTGTTAATGCAGCAGCAACACATGCCGATTTTATCAGCGGTACTTTTAGAAAATTTCTTCGCGGACCAAGAGGCGCAGGTCTGTTATATGTTTCTGATAAAGCGTTGCAGTCAGGATATGAACCATTGTTACCTGATATCCGGGGCGCTGATTGGATCGCTGAAAACAGATACAAAGAAGTTAATAACGCAAAACGCTTTGAAGATTGGGAAACAGCTTATGCATTAATGACGGGAAGTACGGCAGCACTGCAATATGCGCTCAATCTGGGCATTGAAGCTGTTGAAGCACGCAATACAATGTTGAATGATAAACTGAGAAATGATCTCAGAACATATTGCAACATTGAAACTTTGGATCGTGGCAAAAAACAATGCAGCATTATTACTTTTAAAGCAGGCAACCTATCAATGGAAGCAACAAAAGAATTTTTTCGTGATAAAGGCATTAATATTTATGCAACGTCAAAAACTTCTGCGCAGATAGATTTTGAAGAGAAAAATGTTGATTGGGTGTTACGTGTATCACCGCATTATTACAACACCGCAGAAGAAATAGATATATTCATCGATGCGGTGAAAACATTGCAATCACTTCATTGAGTTCGTAGAAAGTTTGAATAAAACTTGTTTTTTATTGATTAGGAGCAGCCGGTTTCGGATTCGCTAAAGCTTTATTTGCATTGAGCATATCAGGATCAATTGTCATGTAAACAGCACCATCAGGAAACTGTTTTATGAGTTTCATTGGACGCTTCTTTAAAATATCGTTTAATGCAACGATATCAGGATCATATCCAAGATTAAACCATACTATATAAAAGTGATCATCATCATAAAATTCTTTTATCTCATCAGGCGATTGCCTGTGCGGTAACCGTTGCGTACTGCGGCCTGCGAAAAAAAACACTGCATCATTAGCATTGGAATAAATATCAAAATCCGGCCTGAAAACAGAATCGCCCGATTGAATATATTTTACAGTTGAAGATAAACGCCAGTCATCATCTGTATATCCCGGAATTCCATAATCTTTAATATCACTGTAACTCCCATAGCTCGGAATAAATTCATTGCAAATAAAAAATACAGCCATGAATATATTAAAGCTAATGAACACAACACGTTTCCATCCTTTACTTGCAATAATTGTTTTGTTTAGCCAATAGGCAAGCACCCAAAGCAAAGGAATATATGCGGGTGAAAATAAACGGCTGTTCAATGGTTCAAAGCGCGATACGGTTGCCGTTAGTATCATAAATGAAATATATCCGCATGCAAATACAGCAGCGATATATTCAAAACCGGTATTGTCTTTTTTTGTGATGAGATGCCAGATAACTGCAATAGCAAGCAATAACACTACTGCTACACCAAATATTGTTTCAGGCAGGTAATGATTAAATGCGTACGGCAGCCAGTCGTATAACGTTATACCGAAATAGTTGAAATTGCCCAATAATGATGTAAGGCTTTTTTCTCTTTCACCTGTTAAAAAACCCTGCGCATAAAAATTTCTTATAAGATTAAAAACCAGCAGTGAGCTTGCTATTGCGCCAAACAGGATTATGTGTATGCACTTTTGTTTTATTGATCTGTGTTTCATGAACAATAAAACAAAACCTCCAATGCCGATAACGCAAATGCCTGCATAACGAACGATGCATATCGTTGCAGCGATTAATGCAGTCGCAATTAATGCCGAAGTATCTATTGTGTTAAGGTATTTATGCAGCGTTATAATAAATAATACAGAAAGAAAAACAAACAGCGTTTCAGACCATATCATTGAATACACTTCAAGCAGGCCGGGACCTATTGCAATGCAAAGAAGAATAACAATTTTATATAAGCGTGATGTATAAGTAAACCGATTCATTGCAAAGCCGCACATTAAAATAAGTACAGCAAAAAGCAGCGCATTAATGTAGATGCCAATATGTACATAATCATCTCCGAAAAGTTTGAAAAAGATGCTTAAAAAAACAGGATAACCAATAGGAAAATCAACATAAGGCATCCCATCATATTCTATAAATTTTCCATGCGAAACAAGATTTTTTGCAACGCTTGCATACGTAACCGAATCGGGTGAAATGCCAATGCCGCCATATTTCGTCAGCAATAGAATAAATATAAAGCCGGCAATTGCAATAAGAATACTGTCAATATTATTGAATACAAATTTTTGAACAGTTGTAAACTTCATTTATACAAATCATTTATTAGAAGAGCAATTTCAGCAGGATTGTTTTTTATAAACAGGCGCAAAATAAGTACTGCTGCGTTTTATAAGTGTTTAAATTTTTTTGAAGCAGCATAATGTATGGATCGAATATCTATCTAACTGTTCCTGATCAAACCTATGCCAAGTATGATCGTGGCAACAGCGAGCACAAAAATACCTGTATATAAAATGAAGATGTACTTATTTGGTTTGATGCGGTTCTTTCCTGCAGCTGCTGCAAAAAATCCGCCGCTTATCAAAATAGCAGCTGCCGTAAAACCATCTCTTACTATCCATTCAGCAACGCTGCTGAGCACAGCATCATCCGTTAATATTTGTGCTATCAACGCAAGAATAACAAGAACACCTGCATGTGCATGCCCTGCCCTGAACATTGACTTTTGAAAATCGGTAAGCGTTGTTCCCTGTTGCTTTGATAAAATTTTCAATAAAAAAAAACCACCATATTGAATAGTAGGCACCGTTAGTAATATGATGCCGCATATTTGTCTTGTAACAGGACTCATAATTTTAGTTTGACTAATTCATATTAAAGTACAAATACCATCTGCAAGCGCTATTACAAAAGATTATTTTTTATGATTTTTTTCTGGAACCATCATACTATTAAACTCTTATAAAAACTTTTTTGCGATACATAAAATAAAGGAATGCCCATTTCACCAATACAAAAGTTATGGCAAGCATTACATCATTCCATGGATTGCTGATGAGTTGACCAAGCCAGCCAAAAAATGCTTCATTAGAATAATTCCAGTTTATAAAATGCCCTGACATATAAATAAGAATAGAGTTCATTCCGATCACCTTAAAAAAGAACGCCCATTGTTTATAACCTTTCACATCAATGATATAGTAAAAAATGGAAAGCAATATCAAACTATAACCACCAACATTCATCACAAAAGAACTCGTCCACAAATTTTTATTGATAGGAAAATCCAGGTTCCATAACTGAGCGATCAAAAGAAATATAATACCTGCAACAAACAAGCACAAAGATTTTTTTGCACCACTGATTGTTGTATTGTTCTTTAAAAAAGTCCCGGTTAAAATTCCGAGTAAGCCCGTTCCTATTGCAGGAATGGTTGACGTTAATCCTTCGGGATCATGAATGCCGAGATATAATTTGCCGGGAAGTACAGAACGATCAACATACGATGCAAAATTTCCCTGCATGGTAAGATCGCCGGGTGCAAATCCGGGTGCAGCAGTAAATTTTAATAATAACCAATACCCTATCAGCAAGGCGGCGAACCAAATTATCTGTGCGCGTTCTTTGCTATACAAATAAATAATGTTGGCAAACATGTATGCAAGCCCGATGCGGCCAAGCACGCTTCCAAAACGTATATCAGCAATGGGTTGAATCTTTAGCCCGTTGTTATAAATAATGCCAAGTAGTACAAGTATCAAACCTCTTCTCACTATACGCCATAAAACAGCATTCTTACTTTTCCCTTTTTCCAACTCGTGGCCAACAGAATATGGTGTTGCTACACCGGCGATAAAAAGAAACAATGGAAAAATAAGATCATAAAAATGAAAGCCGTTCCATGCAGGATGCGTAAGCTGGGTTGAAAACCCCTGCCAAAAAGAATTGCCTGTAGCTGTTGCCATTGTATGCACAATTTCTTCGGCACCCATTATCCAGAACATATCAAAGCCGCGCAATGCATCCAAAGAATACAGGCGTTGGGGAGTATCTTTTATTGAATGGCTCTTAATAGTGACATCGTTTGAAACAGCAGTTACTGATTTATTCATATTGAAAGCAATGTTGAATAATAAAATTAGCAGAATAATTGAATTGCTGATAACCAAAATAAATAATTAAATAGTTGTTAAGCCAATACAAGTTTATCTTTTGCATTAATGCAAATTTGCATGCGATATTTTATTATAACTTAATACACCAAAACATCAAATGCTATACCTTCACAACATAAACAGATGCAAGCCTTCCTTTTAAAGACACCGTGCTGTTTACAAACTTCATCGATCACTTTCCATTTTTCACTTATAAAAAATAAACATCAATGACTGAATCATCTTTCAAGGGCGCAGGTGACTTAAATATTGCCACCCGCTCATGGCAACCCCAGGCCGGCGGAGCACGCGCATTAATTGTAATAGTTCCAGGGTTTAATTCGCACAGCGGGTATTATGAATGGGTTGCCGCACAGCTAACAGCAGATGGACTCGCTGTTTATTCGATTGATTTGCGCGGCCGTGGTAAATCTGACGGCGAACGTTTTTATGTTCAGGATTTTAAAGATTATGTAAACGACGTTGCAACATTCGTTTCACTTATAAAAGAAAGCGAACCGGGTTTACCTGTGTTTATGTTAGGGCATAGTGCAGGCGGTGTTGTTGCATGTAATTATACTTTGGATCATCAGGAAGAACTTGCAGGACTTATTTGCGAGAGTTTTGCCTACCAGGTTCCTGCGCCTGATTTTGCAATAGCTGTGCTTAAAGGCTTGAGCCATATTGCACCGCATGCGCATGTGCTTAAATTACATAATAAAGATTTTTCGCGCGATCCGAAAGCAGTTGAAATCATGGACAATGATCCGTTGATTGAAAATGAAACGCAGCCAACACAAACTATTGCGGCAATGGTAAATGCTGATGATAGGCTTAAAAAAGATTTTGCACAATTTACTTTACCGCTGTTGATACTTCACGGAACAAGTGATAAAGCAACAAGGCCAGGCGGCAGCCAGCATTTTTATGATACTGCAAGTTCAACAGACAAAACACTGAAATTGTATGAAGGACATTATCATGATCTGCTCAATGATCTTGACAAAGAAATTGTAATGGCTGATATTAAGAGTTGGATTGATGCGCATCTTGCTAAAGCATAGTATTATTCATTAAGAAATATACATATGGCATTGCAGGCAAGCAAGTAAAATTATAAGTATTAAAACATGTGAGGCTGTTCAAAAGTGGGCAGCTTCTTTTTTTATTTTCAGTTTTTGATGCAGGTTTGGCTTTCTGCCAATAGTTTATTTTTCCTGGTTTTTTTTTGCCATTCCGGGCTTTATACTTATTTTACATACCACAATATCCTGTTTGTAAATAACTGTATAAAACAGTACATTCCTTTCCATTCTGCTTCACTTTCATAGAAACCTTATAGTAACATTATAGTAACCTTACAGTAACCTTATAGTAACCTTATAGAGATATTACTCCTTACCAAACCCCTGCCAGCTCCCTGTCAACTCCATAGTAAAAGGCACTCAGGTGTATAGCCAGGCCAATACTATCATGCTAAATAACGTGAATTGGGGATAAGCCTGGAGGGTCTTAATATGAATAAGCCTCTGATTACATCAGAGGCTGAATATTATGATCAATTAATTGAACCCCCGTGTGGTTCAATGTCTTTTACACATTTATTCTCCCCTAATTATTACGGGGCTATTTAAATTTAATTCTTTTAGAATTACTTTATGCTTAAACCGAACTCACGTAAATTAGTCAGCATTATCAGTTAGCATTTATTTCTTCAGCAATTTTTTTACATAACCCAACATGCTCTGTAAAGGCAAACAATGCAAGGTTTGCAACATGCCATATTTCACCTTCATTTCCTGATAGCTTTTCATCAACACCATTAATATAATTCTGAGCAAGATCGCGCAGGAATTCATGGTTAGATAATTCAGCCGCCATGTACTCCTTGTCAAATTCCTTTCCTTCA